>JAMOQL010000027.1 GCA_027064025.1 Bacteroidales bacterium | reverse complement strand
TTGGCTTTGTAACTTTTGATATTCTTTTTTAACTATTTGGAATGCTTTTTCTGAACGAGTTTTTTGCAAATAATTCATAGTCGTATCCAACAAATTCGCAATATCATTGGCTATTAGAGCCGCTGTGTCTGGACTCTGATCGATCACGTTAATCCGAACAGAATTATATTTAGTCCGCCTAATGGTAACATTGTCATCATAGCTGTCTAACAAATCGGAATGTTGATACTCTGCATCTTTATCAATTTGATAATGTTCGGCTAGATTATATTTTTCAATAATTCGTTCACGAATTAAATCGGATTGTAAAATCTGTTGAGCTTGCTCTACTTCTTCGTCTTCTCCAAATTTTAAAATATCTTTAGATTTAATATTTTTCTCTAACAAAGACTGTGATACAGAACTTGATGAAGCTGGATATAGAATAACTTCTGATTCGTAGTAATCTGGTAAAAATAATGCAATAACAGAAAACACAATAACAGCAAGAAATAATACAGAAAGCACTATCTTTTTGTTCCGAAATAAAACATTCAAGATTTCTTTTGCATTAAATATTTTCTCAGGATTATAGTTCATAAATTTCAATAAAAATCAAAAGTAATAAAATTTCACTAGTTTACAGCTCTTTTAATAAGCTCTCTCATTTTTACCTTCCATGTAATTAATAAAAGCATTATTAACAACTTTCATCCCTCCACAAGTAGGGTAGTTTCCTGTAAAGTACCAATCACCTTTATCGTTGGGGACAGCTTCATGTAGGCCTTCTATACTTTGATAAATAATCTCAATTTCAGCATTAATTTCGTCAGTTTTCAGCATCTGTGAAATTTTCTTCGAGATTTGTTCAATCGTAAAATCTTCGAATATTCTTTTAACCTGATTGGTTATCTCTTCTCTAGGTTTTAATATTTCTAATTTACAGGCTTCGTAAATCTCGTCTAGCAAACCTTCTTTTCCATGGTCTTTTAGTAATTCCACTCCAGCTCTAAACGCTATAAAATCGCCCATCTTTGCCATATCAATTCCATAACAATCAGGATATCGAATTTGAGGAGCAGAAGACACAACAACAATTTTCTTTGGCCCTAATCTATCTAAAATTCTAATGATACTTTTCTTTAGAGTAGTACCTCGAACAATACTGTCATCCAATATAACTAAATTATCAATTCCGTCTTTAACAACACCATAAGTTGTATCGTAAACATGTCCAACTAAATCGTCTCGACTATTATCTTCAGTAATAAATGTTCTTAATTTAGCATCTTTAATTGCAATTTTTTCTACCCTTGCTCTATGGTTGATAATTTCTTCTATTTTTTCGGGAGTTGAATCAGAGCCTAAATCTATGATTTGTTTGATTTTTTTCTTTTTTAAATAATCTTCTGCCCCCTTGATTAAACCATAAAAAGCGGTTTCTGCTGTATTTGGGATAAATGAAAAAACAGTATTATCAAAATCGTAATCAACAGCTTTAAGAACTTTTTCTGTAAGTAATTCACCTAATTTCTTTCGTTCTTTATAAATAGAAGCATCACTACCTCTAGAAAAATAGATGCGCTCAAAAGAGCACGATTTTCTTTCTTTAGGTTCTCGAATGACTTCCTCTTTCAAAGAACCATCTTGTTTAATAATAATTGCAGAACCAGGGTTAATTTCTTCGACGGACTCTATTGGAACATTCATTACCGTCTGTATAACAGGACGTTCTGAAGCAACAACAACTATTTCATCATCTTGATAATAAAAGGCGGGACGTATTCCCCAAGGATCACGAACAACAAATGAGTCTCCATGACCCACCATGCCAGCAATGGCGTAACCACCATCCCAGCGTTTACTACTAGTCTCTAATACATGTGCTAAATCTAATTCTTTCTCAATAAATTCAGAAATCTCTGAATTGGTTTTCCCTGCTGCTTTATGATAATCAAAAGTTCGTTGATTTTCAATGTCTAAAAAATGTCCAATATTTTCGAGAACAGTAACGGTATCTGAATAATCTTTAGGATGCTGACCTAAATCCACTAAATTCTGAAAAATTTCATCGACATTAGTCATGTTAAAATTTCCAGCTAATACTAGATTTCTAGATTTCCAATTATTAGCCCTAACAACAGGGTGAACATAAGAAATATCATTATTTCCAAAAGTTCCATATCTTAAATGTCCTAAATATAACTCACTGGCAAAAGGGATGTTTTTTCTTGCCCAATCCACATTGTTCATATTTTCTTTCGAGAAACCTGAATAAGTTTGTTCTACTTGAGAGAACACGTCTTTAATTGGTGATGAATCGTTAGATCGAATCCTATCGAAATATTTGGTTCCTGGTTTAACATTTAACTTTACACTGGCAATGCCAGCGCCGTCTTGACCTCTATTGTGCTGCTTTTCCATAAGCAGGTGCAATTTGTGAAGACCATAACGCCAAGTTCCATATTTTTTTTGATAATACTCAAGAGGTTTTTTTAGTCGGATTAAAGCTATTCCGCACTCGTGCTTAATTTGCTCGCTCATTATAGATAGAATTTTAAGTATCTGCAAATTTAATTAAAAGTTCATTAAGAGATGTTTAATTATTTACTTCTTTTTTATAAATATTCAGCATCTTGGCTAGAGACAAAATCGGTCTTTGCTTTTTAGAATGTTGTATTAAAAACAAAAAGACTATCTTTGTAAAATATTATAAAGGAAAGAATACAAATACCTTCGCTAAGATTTCTTAAAGAAAGTATCCTCAGATGTTCTTTTGAGGATTATATCTTAAATAACAAATATTATTCAATGTACTAACAACTGAGGGATTAGTATAAATAACAATCATTAACACATGAAATTTAATAAATTAAAATTAATCGAGCCTATTTTAAAAGCGCTCGAAGATAAGCAATATACAGAAGCAACACCCATTCAGGCACAAGCTATTCCCCTAATTTTGGAACAGAATGATGTGCTTGGGTCGGCACAAACGGGAACAGGAAAGACAGCTGCATTTGCTATACCAATTATTCAGCAACTCTATCAGCAAGAACAATTCGAAAGTAAAGCTAAAATAAAGGCTCTAATTGTTACTCCAACTCGTGAATTAGCAATTCAGATTGACGATAATATTAAAGAGTATAGCAAATATACTAGGGTAAAACATACTGTTATTTTTGGTGGAGTTAAACAAGAAAAACAAGTCGCTAGACTACGTCAAGGGGTGCATATTCTTACCGCAACTCCAGGCAGATTATTAGACTTAATATCGCAAGGGATTATTAGCTTAAACCAAGTTAATATGTTTGTACTCGACGAAGCCGACCGAATGTTAGATATGGGTTTTATTCATGATATAAAGAAGCTTCTAGCACTATTACCTAAACAAAGGCAATCTCTATTTTTCTCGGCAACGATGCCCAACAATATTGTTACATTATCGAATCAAATTCTTAAAAATCCGAGAAAAATTGAAGTTAGTCCAGTTTCTTCTACTGCAGAAACTATACAGCAATATGTATACAAAACTAATAAATCCGACAAAAAAGATTTACTTTTTCATATCTTAGAAAATAAAGATATCGATCAGGTACTATTATTTTCTAGAACTAAACATGGGGCTGATAAGATTGTTAGAAATCTCAAAAAACAAAATATTTCATCGGCAGCTATTCATGGCGACAAAGCTCAAAATCAGCGACAAAAGGCACTTAGTAGCTTTAAAGAGGGTAAAATTAGGGTGTTAGTGGCTACCGATATTGCAGCAAGGGGTATAGACATCGATAAACTGAAATATGTGATTAATTACGATATTCCTAACGAATCGGAGTCATACGTTCACCGAATTGGAAGGTCGGGAAGAGCTGGCGAAAATGGAATTGCTATTTCGCTTTGCGAACCTGAAGAAAATGCATACATAAAAGATATCGAAAAACTAATTAAGAAGCGAATCGAGACGGTTAGAGAAAATCCATACCCGCAAACCGATAAGCCGATGAATAACGAAGAAAAAAAGGAATTCGAGAAAGAAAAACAACGTAGAAAAAACGAATATTTTACCAATAAAAAGAAACGAGAAACTCAAGGTGGTAATTTTAAGAAACAGGAAAAGCCAAAACGTTTTAAGAGGAGATAATTTTTGTACATTTATACCTAAAAATGGATTGAACAATAAATCAGAGATTAATCATGCGAAGAATTGGCGCTAATTATATTATCACAAATACAGGAGAGGCATTGAGAAATGCATATCTCGAAGTAGAAGATAATGGAACAATTTCTAGAGTTGTAAGGAACAACATTGAGGCAAAAGAAGTTGCAAATTTAGAATTTTATAATGGCGTTATTGTGCCTGGTTTTGTAAACACTCACGCACATCTAGAACTTTCTTACATGAAAGGTGCAATTGAGACAAAAAAGGGGCTTCCTTATTTTATTTCCTCTTTACAAAAAATAAGATTTGAGTCTGAAAATAAAGTCATTTTAAAAGCTATTGAACAAGCTAATATTGAAATGCAAAACGAAGGTATTGTTTTAGTTGGTGATATTTCTAACGCCACCGATTCAATCGAATGTAAAAAGAAAAGCCCAATCGTATATAAAACATTTGTTGAAGTTTTTAGTTTAGACCAATATAAAGCTCACGAGATTTTCGATAAAGCAAGACTGATTCAAAATAATTTTAAAAGAAACAAGCTTGAAGCCTCAGTTACACCACACGCCCCTTACTCTGTTTCTGGAAAGCTATTCGAATTAATAACAGAATTATCATATCAAGAAAACGCTACCATAAGTATCCACAATCAAGAAACGGAGTCAGAAAATCAAATGTTTATTGATAAAACAGGATCATTAGTCGAATTCTTTAGATCGGTAGGAATTAATTTAGATAGCTTTTATCCAAGTGGATACAATTCTACTCCTAGTACAATTGTACAACTTCCTAAATGCTCGAAACTAAATCTGGTTCATAATACTTTTTCATCGCAAGAGGACATAGACAAAGTTTTAGCATATAATTCTCATTCGTATTGGACGCTTTGCCCCAATGCAAATTTATATATAGAAAATCGACTCCCCGATATTGATTTATTGCATAAAAATAGATTACGTTTATGCTTGGGGACTGACAGTTTAGCTTCTAACCATCGGCTTTCAATTTTGGAAGAAATAAAAACTATTCAGAAATATTTTCCACAAATTCCTTTTATAGATTTAATAAAATGGTCTAGCTATAATGGTGCTGAAGCTCTCGATAAATTAACTATTTTTGGGAGTTTTGAAGAGGGGAAGAAACCTGGAGTATTGTTAATTGAGAATTTTGATTTCGAATCTTTTAAATTAAAAGACATCAGTAAAGTAAAAGTTCTTAAGGTTTAACTACATATAATAAATTATACGTTGATAATTATTTGTGTCGTTTTATTCTGTAATTGGTATAAATTCTAAAAATATTATTACGCAAGAGTTATTCTTATAAAATAAGAAGTAATTTTATAAGAAATAATAGCTTAACCCAAATGATACACCTATACCCGAGAACCTTTTATCCAGATAGCAGTCAGGTTTATAAATGGAACTGATATTCCTTCTGTAGTAAGGTTGAATAAATAATGAGAAGTTGTTTTGAAGTTGATATTCTATGCCAAGCCCCATAAGCAAGGATACCTGAATATTTAAAAATGGTAAGTCTAAATCAGACATATTATAAACTCGATTATGGTCTTCCATACTAATTCCATTCCCTTTTGCATTTAGCATTATTCCCACTAATGCTCCAACAGTAGGTCTTAATGTTAATTTGCTAATATTAATAGCATATCCAACACTTAATGGGATTTCTAAATAACTATATTTGTTAATATTTTGATAATAAGTAAGATACTTGCTTGTGTCTATGATGTTGTAGTAGGAGGTGTCATAATTGGCCACTCTTACGGTATCGTATTTAATTACAGCTGTAGAGTCTGATACTTTTACTAAGTGTGTATTTATTTCATATTTCCAAGTGGTATCGATAACTGTATAGTGCTCGAGTTCAATTTTTTCAACGGTATAATGAATCGAAATAGTATCGTGTTGAATTTCATATTTTGGTTCTTGCAAATAGCTTGTGTTTTCATTAATTATGGTATAGAAACCATTTTCTATTAAATTGTATTTTGTAACTGGATTGGTTTTCGTTTCTTGTGTTTGATAATTAAATTCCTCTTGAATTACAGAATAATCTATCCCTGTAGAAAATCTCCATTTTTTAAGGTCGTAATTTACACCAAGACCAAAAGCGTACGAAATATTATTTGAAACGGCTTGGTTATTAATGGATGCTAAATCGTTCGCCTGTTCTTTATTAGAACTGTAAATAGGATTAGATCCAAATAAACTTAGGTGTGGTGAAATAGACCAGATTTTTGATGTTTTTAACTTTTGTAGTGGTGATTTATAGATTAAGGTGTCGAAATATTTAATAGTATCATAAACTATTAAGGTATCAACAAAAGCCTTGTTTGGGTTTTTATTTAGAATGTAATCTGAATAATAATTATTAGTATTTAGTGCTTGATTTTTTGGGATATTATTTTGTTTAGTATCTGTGTTTTCTTTACTCTTATTATTTTTTGTTTTTTTATCTTTATCATTAGTAATTACGGATAATTTTATCGGTGTTGTATTACTTGTCGAATAGGTGTTATTGCTCTGTATTTTGTCAGTTACAGAATCGTCTGTATCGTTATTATTACCTGTAAATAAAACCTTGTTGGATTCTGTGGGCTTGTTTGGTTTAGAATATGAGTTGGAATTGTCTTTGTTATTATCAATAGTAGAATTATTTTTAATAGTATTTACTGAGATATTATTAGATTTATCGGAATTTGTATTATTCTTCTGAAAAGGGTAGATATATATTCCGATAGCAATAATGGAAGCAGCAATTGCAGATGTATAAATATTCAAAGATCTAAGGCTGAAATTCCAAAATCCAATTGTAGATAAACTAGCTGCAATAGCTTTCCAAATAGCTTTATTAGGAGTCACTAGTTGTGAGGATAATTTCTCTTGAAATAGAGTTTCCATAGCTCGATCATTTAATCCTTTTTCAACATTAGACCAAGTGTTAGAGGATGGAAATGCTTCAAAGTTGAATAGCTCTGTTTTAAAAAAATCTTCTATGTTTGAATCTGTTTGCATTAATACTCTCTTATTCTGCTTAATTCTGCTAATTTTGCTTGTAATTGTTTCTTTGCTCTCGAATATTGTGATTTAGATGTGGTTTCGTCTATTTCTAATAATTTTGCAATTTCTTTGTGCTTGTATCCTTCTATAGCATATAAATTAAATACCATTCTATATCCATTGGGCAAGCTTCTTATCACTTGCATTAATTCTTCTTTTGTATAATCACATTTAGACCAGTCTTGACTAATACTTTGGATGTGTGGCTCTTCCACATCTACTTTGTAATATCTTTTAAGATTCTTTCTGTAATTAGATATGGCTGTATTTACCATTAATCTTCGCATCCAACCTTCGAAAGAGCCTTTGTTGTTGTACAGATGTATTTTATCGAAAATTTTAATGAACCCTTCTTGTAAAACATCTTCTGCTTCTGAACTATCTTTAGCATATCGAACACAAATACCGAGCAAAAGAGGGGCGTACCTCTTGTACAGCTCCTTCTGAGCTTTTCTTTTATTGTTCTGACATTCTAAAATTAAATCTTCGAGCAACAACATTGTTATAGTATAATGACTAGAGTTTGCATTAAAAGGTTGCTTTAGTAGATTATTTTTCGATAGTTGCAGATAGTCCGCGTTCTAAAAGTAAATTTTTCATATTCTCTAGAATCGTATTTTCGCCTTTTTTTACATCACATTTCCCTTTGTAATGAGTGATAAGAGCACATTGTTCTGCTTGTATTTCATCATGATCGCAAATATCGATTAAAGCATCGATTACAAAATCAAAAGTATTAACTTCATCATTATGTAAAATAATATATGATAGATTAACAAGGTTGCTTTCTAAATCGTAATTTTCTTGCTTTTTTTGCTTAGTCATATTGTTTTATTTAGAATATCTTTCAAATTTAGCTAAATTGTTGGAGAAAATCAACTTTTCTGTGTAAGCTTAATTATTATTAGTTTTTAGTAGATTTATAATTTTTATCGGATTATAGCTTATAATTAGACAATTGGTTAGAAGTGAAGGAATGTTTTTTTAGTAAAGAGAGGAGCTTATGCTCCTCTCGTGGTAAAGGTTGAGCCCGTCAAATTTGGCTAAAATTATGAAATAGTTTAGTATTTCGAAAATGTAAATGCAAATGGTATACCCTAATTTGTTATAGGATGTTAAGAATCCTTTATTTATCCTATTCAGGATATATTATTCTCAGATGAAAGCTTTGAGTTAATAAAGATTATTTCTTTCATACTTTCATAGGCTTTACTTCGAGTTAACGAATGATAAGATAATATGAAGTCTTTAAGAATACTTTTATTATTAAAAAACTTAATATTACCTTTGTGTTTTAAATAATAATAAAAGAAATTATGGATTGTTCAATAAATATGATTTCTGATGATAATGAAGGTTATATTAAAATAGATCGTTATAACGATGAAACGACTCAGAAATTAACCGAGAATTATCAAGAGATAATAAATAATATCGCTGGTGAAGACCCTAATAGAGAGGGGCTTATAAAAACGCCTTTGCGTGTTGCTAAAGCAATGCAATTTTTGACACAAGGTTATCAGCAAGACCCTGTAAGTATTTTGAAGTCTGCTATGTTTAAGGAAGATTATCGTCAAATGGTTATTGTGAAAGATATAGAATTATTCTCTATGTGCGAGCATCACATGTTGCCTTTTTTTGGCAAAGCTCATGTTGCGTATATTCCCAATGGATATATTACAGGTTTAAGTAAAATAGCTCGCGTAGTCGATGCTTTTTCTAGAAGGTTACAAGTGCAAGAACGATTAACTACTCAAATAAAAGAGTGTCTTCAGGAAACACTTAATCCATTAGGCGTTGCTGTTGTTATCGAAGCTCAGCATATGTGTATGGTAATGAGAGGGGTTCAGAAACAACATTCTGTTACTACAACATCAGACTTTAGTGGAGCTTTTGAAAAGCAAGCAACAAGAGATGAGTTTATTCAATTAATACAATCTAATTTGAGGTAATATTAAATTTATAAAATAGTAAATTCGTAAAAAATAATATATGAAAGCATACGTTTTTCCTGGACAAGGAGCTCAATTTGTAGGAATGGGCAAAGATTTATACGAAAAATCGGAATTAGCAAAAAAATTATTCGATAAAGCTAACGAGATTTTAGGATTTAGAATAACAGATGTTATGTTCGAAGGAACAGACGAAGAATTAAAACAAACTAAGGTGACTCAACCTGCTGTTTTTTTACACTCGGTAATACTAGCTAAAACTTTGGGTGATGATTTTAATCCAGAAATGACAGCAGGACATTCGTTAGGAGAGTTTTCTGCATTAGTAGCTTCTGGGGCAATGAGTTTTGAAGATGGATTAGTTTTAGTATCGAAGCGAGCTAATGCAATGCAAAAAGCGTGTGAAGTAGAACCTTCTACAATGGCTGCTATTATTGGTCTGGAAGATGAAAAAGTAGAAGAAGTTTGTGCGAGCATTGATGATGTGGTGGTTCCTGCTAACTATAATACAAATGGTCAACTTGTTATTTCTGGTTCTATTTCAGGAATTGATAAGGCAATAGATAAATTAACAGAGGCTGGTGCTAAAAGAGCATTAAAACTTCCTGTTGGAGGAGCTTTTCATTCTCCATTAATGGAGCCAGCAAGAGTTGAATTGGAGAAAGCAATTAAAGAAACAGTGTTTTCTGAGCCTATTTGTCCGATATACCAAAATGTTACAGCGGAACCGACTTCTAATCCTTCAAAAATTCAAGAAAACTTAGTTGCGCAATTAACCGCTCCTGTAAAATGGACGCAAATTGTAAAGAATATGATTTCGAATCATGCAGACTCATTTGTTGAAGTAGGACCAGGGAAAGCACTACAAGGAATGATTAAAAAAGTAGATCGAAAAATGCCAACTTCAAGTGCAACGATAATATAATATCTCGAATATTTAAAGAAGAGCATCCTATTAATTCAAGATGCTCCTCTTTTTGTTTTACCTAATAACATTCAGAGTTCCTGAGCGTTCGTGAGGAACACCATAAATATCTACAAATTTAATGACATAAGGATAAATTCCGGGCTTAGCATAATCTTGGTCTTTTACTTTTCCATTCCAACCTTCGGAAACTTTTGTAGAGCCAAAGATTTTTTCACCCCATCTATCATATATGATCATATTAAAATTTTCTTCAGATATTCCATTCCCTTTGATAATAAAAACCTCATTTTTGCCATCAAAATCAGGTGTAAATGCTGTAGGAATGTATATAGTTACTTCATCTTTTACTGATACTTTTTGAGTCAGAGTATCAGAACAACCAAATCTATTTAGTGCAACCAGTGTGACTTCGTAGTCTGAAGGAATACTTTTGTAAGTATGTTCACTGTTCCAAGTTGAAGCAGAATCTCCATCGCCAAAAGACCATAGTGCTAGATCTGATATTTTAGATTGGTTATTAAAATTTATTATAGGTTTAATAATAGATGTAATTGAAGGCTCAGTTGTAAACTGAGCAATAGGAAGAGGAAATGCTGTGATGTAATTGTATTGTGTTGTATTGCTTATACAACCATAATTACTAGTAATTTGTAATGAAACGTGGAAGCTTCCATCTTTTTTGTAGATATGACTAGGAGAACTATCGAATGAAATGTTAGATGAGCTCTCGTCTCCAAAGTTCCAAAGGTATGTTGTGCCTTCGTTGTGATCGTTAATATCTTGAATAAAGTTAACGTCTAGAGGGATGCAACCAAAATTAATATTTGCGTGAAAACTTGGAATGGGAGCTGTTTTAACCTCGATATGAATATTAACAGTGTCTTCAGGACTACCACAATCATCTGATGCAATGATAGAATAATCAGTACTAAATTCTGGACTTAGAATAATTGGTTCTGTTAATATTGTACCATCTAATAATCTATAAGAATAATTCCCATTTCCTCCATTAGCATCTACCTCAATATTGACTAAGTCTCCTTTACAAATTTGTTCGTTATTAGCATGTGCTATTAAGGATATTGGAGGGTTGACTATTACTGTTACATTTTTAATATCGCTTACACAGCCATTATTATCAATAACTTGAGCATTATATGTGGTAGTCGTAACAGGGTTAACAGTAATAATATCTGAGGTTTGAATTCCATTCCAATAATATACGTATGGAGAATATGGCGACGAGGTCACAGACATTCTAATTTCAGCAGTTTGACCTATGCAAATACTTGGTTCATATTCTAAAGCTAAAATAACTTCGTTGGGTTGGTCGACTTGAATGTTATTATTTATGGCGGTACAACCATTTGCGTCAGTAACTGTTACACTGTAATTATTCGAGCTTAGATTAATATTATTTTCGGTTGTATTACCATTAGACCACAGATAAGAGTATAGTGGTGTTCCTCCATTAGCATTAGTCATTGCTCCTCCATTATTATATCCAAAACATGATGCAGGTGTAGTTTGGGTCGAAATAGTTAATTCGCTTGGTTGGTTTATTGTAACAGTTGTTTCAGCTGTACAGCTGTTAAAATCGGTGATTGTTACGGTATATGAGCCAGCGCACAAATTTTCTATTTCTTGAGTATTTCCAGCTATTCCCCAATCGTATGCGTAAGGTTCTGTTCCTCCCGATTCTACAGTAACATTAGCTGTTCCATCGCAATTGTTATAACAATTTAGATCTGTAGATGTTGTAGAAAGAATAAAAGATTCTGGTTCGGTCAGGGTTACTGTTAAAGTATCATCGCAGCCATTTGCTGTTGTTACCATAAAAGTATAGGTTCCTATTGATAAATTTGATGCTTGAGATCCAGTAAAACTACCATTCCCGGAAAGCATCTCGTAGACTCCTGAAACAGTAGAGTTTGCATTAATAACAGCGTCGGAAAAAGCATTACAAGTAATATCGATATGAGTTTCTGATAATGTAGGCTCTTCAAATACTTCAAAAGTTGATGTTGTTGCATCTATACAGGATCCTGAAGATATGTTTTGCGTGATTGTCCAAATTCCTGCTAGGTTGGCGGTAAATCCTGAGTAATCTGGGGTTCCGTTAACACTGTAGAGGGTAGAGTTTGGAGAAATGATATTATAAACAATGCCATTTGTAACAGTACTTGTGTTTGTGAAATCGAAACTATTACCCTCTAAACATTGGTCGTTATTTATATTGAATCCTGCAGTAACACTCCCTGAATCGTTTACAGCAACTGTATTTGAAATTACACAGTTGTTACTGTCGGTAACCGAAACGGTATAATTTCCTGCTTCTATATTTTGAATAATAATAGGATTATTTACTGAATTAGAATTCCCATTTGTAACTCCTCCGCCAGAATCTGTCCATGAAAAGTTAAATGGCAAAGTACCATTTGAAACATTTGCTGTTATTTGGGCATCTACCATTCCGCAATATTCAGAAATAGTGCTAAATGCCATTGATAATGCAGGTGGATTAGCAATTGTTATTGTATGCACACTTGAGCATCCTAGTTCTTCGGTAATAGTTACAGAATATTCTCCTGCCGAAAGATTAGAAATGGTATATGTGGTATCTGCTATCATTCCTGTAGCATCTCCATTGGACCATTCGTAACTAAATACAGAAGATGCTCCAGAGTTAGTTATGGTTGCGGTTATACTAGCATTGGCATCGTTATGACATGCTAATTCTGTTGTTGTTATTGCAGTAGAAAAGTTAGCTTCAATATTGACAGTTGTAGTAGCAGTTGCATTAGATGGACAATTAGGATTTCCTCCTGTTACAGTTACGGTATAAGTAGTTGTTGCTGTAGGGCAGGCTAGTGGCGTTGCACTGTTGGGGTCGTCAAGTGATGCTGCTGGTGACCATTGATAAGCCGTGCCTCCAGATGCCTCTAAATGAACACATCCGGAGCAAATAGAAGCCGTATTTGTTCCTGTTTCGGCTACTATAGCCGTTGCTGTCATAACTCCTTCTCCTGCAGAAACGATATAATCACAAACATCACCACCAAAACCATCGATCATTAAATAATAGATTTGTCCAACAACTAGGCCTGTAGCAGTGATAGAAAAATCTTGAACAACACCTGGACTGATGCATTCGCTCACTGATGAGTAGTTTACGCAGTCTGGGCTATCGTATATTTCCATCTGAATACCATCGTTATTAGCACAATTAGAAGTCCAGACATATAGGGTAGCGTCTGTAGCGCCAGCAATAAAAGAAATCCAAGAACTATTTTCGATAGAACCACAAAAAATACTCGTGGGATCGTTACTTCCTGCTGTATATGATGCGCTAGTGTTTCCGCAATATCCATCTAAATTACATATCATGGTAGCAGAACCACATTCGTCGCTTGCAGGAGTCGATGTAACACAAGAAGGAGGTCCGTCTGAATTTGTAATACAAATTTCGAAAGTCCCATTATTATCGCCCCCATTTTCCCAAATTCGGATCCAAATAATGTCACCTGGAGTTAATGAGTTTAGAGTTACAGATGGCATATTCCCATTGTCGATGCACTGACTTAATACTAAATTGTTACAATCGTCTGTGGAACTTGTGTATATCCCCATGCCTGCTTCGGTTACCCCGCCTGCACCAGTTTCTATGTAAAGTGTTCCGCTAGATGGAACAGTAGCTGTAAACCATAAATCTGCACCATTATAGTTGGCACAACCAGGATCTGGTATTCCTGATTCTGTAGCAAATGAATTGTCGTAAGTCTGAGGGTTACACATGGGTTCTGGTGTAATATCTACAGCACTACAAGGGCCATCGTTACTTGGTGGTGCTAAGCCACAACTTGCACTTATTGTTATAGAGCCACCAACAGGAGTGGCTCCGTTCATTCCATCTTCAAAAACGACCAAATTTGAACTGTTTAGTATTGTAATTTCATTTTCAGACGTCCATGAGCCCGAAGCGTCATATGTAATAGAAACCATGTCACCTGCATTTGCCGAGAAATTAAAAGAGTCGTCGTTGCCCGTAGCTACAGTAATTGCTGTTAATACAGGTGACCCGTTTACAGAAACAGTAATAGAATTTCCATTCCATCCATCACCATAAGTATCGTGAAGATTAACTGTGAAATCACAGCTATAAGCTTGTAGTATAGAACTTAAAATGATGATGCTTATAAATATATTTTTCATAAAAGTATTTTTGAAGGTTATTGATGATTTACGATGCTTTTTTGTAGATAATTTTATTATTACAAGCAATTTTGTATTTAGTAAAATATCTATCAAATATTGTAGTGTATTTATTAAGATTGTTTTGTAGAGCAATAATAATAATCTTATTCTCAAGATGTCTAATATCTACATATTTTAAAATATCGGTATCGGCTTTTAGCTCTGTGCGTAACAAATAAATAGTATGTTCCGTAATGGGATCCCCCGTATTAATAATTAGTTCTTGGTTTTTAATATTAGAATCGTTGTTCTGTTCTTGGGAGAAACCTGCTAGACTTAAAAGGATAAAACTTACTAATATAATATTTTTCATTTCTTTTTATTTTAATTTAGACGTACACGTTGAATAAAGGTTGCCTTATTTTCTTAATTGATTGAAAGTTATTATTTGGATTGTGAAGATAACAAAAAATAATGGTAAAACAAATAGTAATTATTTGATTGTATTTCTATAAAAACATTATATTCGTGTAATACTTTTTAAAGCAACCTTTTATTAGAAAGAGTTGTCTAAATTGTATAGGATATTTTTTATCAAAAAACAATGCTATGAAAATTAAATTGTTATTATCAATAATTAGTTTAAGTCTGTTATCTTTTTCTCAACCGTGGGCTAGTCAAATAAAAAAGAGTTCCTCTATGGGTTCTATAACACTTTCTGAATATCAGAGTGCTTTTGATTTATATTGGGTCGATAAAGATGTGCAAAATGGTCATTACATAGAAAATGGTATAGCGAAAAAAGCGTATGGTTGGAAACAGTTTAAGCGATGGGAAAACTACTGGATAACTAGAGTTGATAAGGAAACAGGAGCTTTTCCGTCACAAAATCAATATAAAGCGGCTGAATATCAGTATCAACAGAGTGTAAGTCAGAACCATAGTTTGTCTGGTCAGTGGAGTAATTTAGGACCTAGTTCTACTGCAGGAGGTTATGCAGGTGTGGGAAGAATAAGTACGATTGCTTTTCATCCATCAGATGCCAATACATACTGGATTGGTGCACCAACAGGAGGCTTATGGAAGACAACAGATAATGGTACAAGTTGGAACGTATTAACGGATCAAAATGAGGTTTTAGGAGTAAGTGCTATTGGTATTCCGTCGGATTATTCATCATCTCAGACTATATATATTGGAACTGGAGATAGAGATTCATGGCATCACGATAATGGGAATGGTATCTTTAAATCAACTGATGGAGGTTTAACGTGGAATGTTTCTCTAGCTTTTAATGTAGCTAATGGTTATACTGTAAATCAGCTATTAATTCATCCGACAAATAATAATATAATTTATGCAGCTACAACTGATGGTATTTATAAAACGACCGATGGAGGTGCAAATTGGACTAATATTTATGATATAAATTATATTAGCGATTTAGAATTTAATCCTGCAGATCCAAGTATTTTATATGCTGCAAGTAAATGGTATGGTACGATATATAAATTGACCAATAACGGAGCTAATGCAGTAGAGGTTTATAATGATCCTGATGCTAATAGAATTGAATTGACCGTAACTGCGGATAATTCGAATTTAGTTTATGCTATAGTTTCTAATAGCGATTACGGATTAAAAGGTATATTAAAATCAACTAATCAGGGCGATAGCTTTTCTTTTGTTACGGATACTCCAAATATTTTATCTAGTTCAGCAGATGGGTCTGGGACAAGTGGTCAGGGTTGGTACGATTTAGCTTTAATAGTGGATCCCAATGACCAAGATGTTTTATATTCAGGAGGTGTTAATACTTGGCGTTCTAATGATGGTGGCGAAAATTGGGAGATTGTTAATCATTGGTGGGGAGATGGTGTTCAAGCTGTTCATGCCGATAAACATTTTTTCGCATATCAAAACGGAACCCTGTTCGAGTGTAATGATGGTGGAATGTATAATACTAATGATGGTACAAATTGGAATAATATTTCTAATGGAATTATTAATAGTCAGATTTATAAATTGAGTGTTTCACAAACAGAATCGAATGCAACAATAATTGGTCTTCAAGACAATGGTACAAAACTTTTAGCAACTGATGATAATTGGTACGATGTAAAAGGTGGAGATGGAATGGCTTGTTTGATAGATTATTCTGATTATAATATTCAATATGGATCGTATGTGTATGGGCAAATAACAAGAACTACAGATGGTTGGTCTGGCAACTATACAGATATTGAACCCACAGGGGCTGGTGATGGTGCTTGGGTAACTCCATACATAATACATCCATCAACACCTTCAACTTTGTATGCTGGTTATGCAGATGTTTGGAAGACTACTGATAGAGGAGATTCGTGGACTCAAATCTCGAATATTAATAGCTCGGATTTATTACGTACTATGGCTATTTCAGAATCTAATCCTAATACTTTGTATGTGGCAGATTTATCTCAAATTTGGAAAACAAACGACGATGGTGGAGCATGGACAGATGTAACATCAAATCTACCTTCGAACGATATTACTGCGATAACTATAAAAAATGATGACCCTAATACCGTTTGGGTTACTTTAGGGAGTTATGATTCTGATGTCATTTATCAAACGACTAATGGAGGTTCAAATTGGACAAATATTTCTATGGGTTTACCAAGTATACCAGCAAATACGGTTGTTCAAAATACTCAAAATACTAGCGAAACAGAATTATATATAGGAACAGATTTTGGTGTTTATATTAAACATGGTACGTCAAATTGGGAATTATTTAATAATGGAATGCCAAAAGTTACTATTTCCGATTTAAGTATTTATTATGATGTAATATCTGCTGATAGTAAAATTAGAGCAGCAAGTTGGGGGCGTGGGCTTTGGGAAAGTGATTTGTATTCTGTCTTACCTCCTGTTGCCGATTTTTCTGCCAATCAAACTGAAATTTGTATAGATGATATTATTTCTTTTACAGACTTATCGATTAATACACCTACCAGTTGGACTTGGAGTATTTCACCATCGTCGGGGTATACCTATGTAAATGGAACGGATGCTAATACACAGAATCCGCAAATTAGTTTTTCTCAATCGGGGTCTTATTCTATTACGTTAACCGCTACAAATGGAGGAGGGTCTGATGATGAAATTAAAACAAATTATGTAATTGTTAACGCCATTCCTGTTGCTGAATTTTCTGCTGATCAAACTACTATTACAGAAGGAGAAACCGTAAATTATACCGATTTGTCGAGCAATTCTCCTGATGCATGGTCTTGGTCTTTTAATGGTGGAATACCAAATTCATCTGCTAATCAGAACCCATCGATTACTTATAATATTGCAGGAACATATCAGGTTGAATTAACAGCCAGTAAGTCGAGTTGTTCAGACACAGAAAGTAAAACAGCTTTTATTCATGTGAATGCATTAAGTACATCTCCCGTAGCAGATTTTTCTGCCGACCAAACTGAAATTTGTATAGATGATATTATTTCTTTTACAGATTTATCGAGTAATTCACCTACTTCTTGGATTTGGAGCATTGCTCCTTCTTTGGGTTATATTTATGTAAATGGAACAGATGCAAATTCTCAAAACCCTGAAATTAGTTTTACAGCAGATGGGGTATACTCAATAACTTTATCGGCAACAAATGGAGATGGAACTGATGATGAGATTAAAACAGATTATATTATAGTAAATAATGTTCCTGATCAGCCAAGTCCAATTGATGGAGAAGCCAATATTTGCGAAAGTAGTTTAGAAACATATTCAGTAACAGATGTTTCGGGGCTTACATATAATTGGACACTTCCTTCGGGATGGTCTGGGTCAAGTTCTACAAATTCTATTTCCGTAGTAAGTAATAATGCAGGAGGAACAATAAGCGTAACTGCCGAAAATACTTGTGGAATTAGTATTTCTCAAAGTATTAATGTAAACATTACTCCTATACCTAATAGTCCTATTTTTGATCAGTCACCAACCGTAGTTTGTGATAATGAGCAAGTCGTATATTCAGTGATTCAAACTAGCGGTTATTCATATAATTGGAACTTACCTACATCTTGGATAGGTGCGAGTAATATAAATTCGATTACAGCCACAGCAAATGCAACAAATGGTTATGTATATGTTTCGGCGAATAATTCTTGTGGAGAGGGGGCAAAAGACTCTGTATGGGTAACCGTTAATACTGTTCCTTTGGCTCCAGTTTTTATTAACCCTCCTGCCGAAGTTTGTAATGGTTCTGAAAATACATTTACTGTAGATAATGAAGTTGGAAATATTTATTATTGGACTATTCCTGTAGGATGGTCTGGTTCGAGCACTACAAATGCTATTAATTTAACTAATGATGGAACAAGTGGAGATTTATCGGTGTATGCCGAGAACATTTGTGGCACTGGCTCTCCTACATCTATTTCTATAGGTATTAATAATATTGGAGCAGACCAGCCTTCTGTTATTTCTGGACCAAATCCTGTTTGCGAGAATAGTACAGTCAGTTATTCTGTTGTTAATGTTTCTGGAGTTACATATTATTGGAGTTTACCATCGGGTTGGTCGGGTAATGGAAATATGTCTACCATAAATGTTACTACCAATTCGAATGGAGGAACGATTACCTTAGTTCCTTTTAATGCTTGTGGGATGGGTATTGCGAGAACACTAAATGTATCTGTAAATCAACAGATAGGAATTGTTTCTGAGATTACAGGAAATTCAGATGTTTGCGAAAATTCTACTCAGACTTATTCTATTACGGCTGAAAATGCGTCTAATTATATTTGGTCGTTGCCATCGGGTTGGTCGGGTAATAGTTTATATAATAATATTAATACGACAGTCGGAAGTACAGGTGGGTTAATTAGTGTAATTGCAGAAAATGCTTGTGGTGTTGCTCCTGCTGTGAGTTTGCCGGTGCAGGTAAGTTTATTGCCAATATCTAATTTCTCATATACTAGCAATCAGGCTGAATATACCTTTAACAATTTATCTCAAAATGCAGATTCTTATTATTGGGATTTTGGTGATACGGAAAGTGCTGTAGATGCAAACCCAATTCATACTTATACTATTTCTGGGACTTATAACGTTAACTTAACAGCAGAGAATCAATGTGCTCAGCGTAATTATTACTCGACAATAAATGTTATTGTATTGGATCTTTCTACATTGAATCAGTTAGGACTTACAGTTTTCCCTAATCCAAGTTCTGGAATAATAAGAATAAAAGGTTTGCTTAATGATAAAGCTAGAGTGATGTTGGTTGACGCAACAGGAAAAGTTATTTTTGATAAATTTATGGACGCATATACCAAAGATTTAAGCATTAATTTAGATGCTTATTCAGATGGCGTTTATCAAATTATTATTACTCAGAATAATGAGATATATAAACAAACCATTATTTTAGAAAAATAAAATGATTTGAGAATGGAAACGAAATCTTGTTTTTTTTCATATATCTGTAGATGATGGAAAAAACAAATATCGAAGAACTTAAGGAATTTTCGAAGTCTACAAATCGGGTGATGGCTGCTAAAGAAGTTCCATATCCGTTATCCGGAATCCGAACTTTTCGGAAGTATAGGAGTTGGGTTTATATTCCAAACAATTCAGAAAACACAAGTTTTTTCATTTGGTATAACGATCCATATGCTATAATAGGTTTGCCAAAAATCTATTGTGGAGCTTTTATTCCTTTATCGTCAAGTCTTAATTCTAAGATTAATATTAGAATTAGAAATATTCTTGATAAGTTAAATTTCTTTTCAAATGGAGCATCAATTAAAATTGGGAATAAAAGAATAGATAAAAAATTGATTATATCTGGCAATATGAATTCTTCAGAAAGAAAGTTATTTACTCAGCCCATGATTCAAGATAAATTGTTAGAAGTCCTAAATGATGAGCCGTTTATGAATATCTCACTGAACGAGAATAATGTTGACTTTGTTCCTGAGCTAAGAAATACGCCTTACTTATCGATTATTAATCCTCAAAAGTGGATCTTCGATAAAAAAGTTATTGAAAGAATCTTTATGCAAATAGAAGAAATACGAAACTTAATAAATTAATCTATAACTTTATCCCAATTATAACTATATCATCAACTTGTTCTTGATCGCCTTTCCACGAATCGAAAGTCGAAGATATATTTTCTTTTTGTTCGGACATAGATTTATCGGCACGGTCTAAAAGAAGCTGTTTGAACGGTTTGTATTTGAACTTTTTACCTTTCGGACCACCAAACTGGTCTGCAAAACTGTCAGAGAAAAGATATTTCATATCCCCATCAAGATACTCAAATTCGTGTATCGTAAATCTATCCATACGAACATATATAGAAACGGGCATCTTGTCAGCTTTAATTTCATAAAAAATACAGCCTCCTTTTTGTTCACTTGAAACAATCGTGTTAAAAACAGCTTCCTTTTTGTCTATTACACCTAAGTTTAATTAGATAATCTTTTTTCTTTTCCATCTTCCTGTTTTGTAATATGAGAATGAAAAGATGAGCCCAACTAGCCAAGCCAAAGGTAAA
>JAMOQL010000026.1 GCA_027064025.1 Bacteroidales bacterium | reverse complement strand
ACAAACATTCTTGCCACTTTTTGATCACAGCCCCAATCACTACCTTTTACGGTATCTGCAAAGTGAACATCTTCATTATCACCTCTACCCATCTTAGAATTACCAAGACTAGCTTGCATACCACCTTGTGCAGCCGCCGAGTGTGATCTTTTCACAGGAACAAGACTTAAAACAATAGTGCTTAAACCTTTGCCTCCTGCCTCAACTGCAGCTCTCAATCCTGCCATTCCACCACCAATTACTAATGCATCACAATATACTATATTCATCTTATACCCCCTCTGCCCATAAATTGCATCTTGAACTATTTGCCCTGTTGGTAGAGATATTTATGGGCAGATTTTTTACTTTTTGCATCATAGCAGTCGGTTGGTATCTTTGACCTACTTGATCTCTGTGATCCAATCCTATTTTCATATAAGCACCTAAAGTTGTAAGTGCTAACAATATGCTAAATATCATTATGCCCCACATTACTTTTTTAAGATTTTTTCTTGTTTCTACAGGTGTTTTTCCATCAAACCAACCCCATTTTACTGATAACCTATACAATCCAATGGCCCCATGAGTCTCTACTGCAAAAAGAAGAAGCAACATAACTGGCCACATCCAACCACTGATGAGTGCATCACCTGAAGCAAATGGTCCTATTTTTCCAGGTTCTGTTAACATGATAAAAAGATGCGTTGAACCTAAAAAGAACATACTGAAACCAGTGATAACTTGAACATACCAAAGAGTTGTATCTTCGTGTTTCATCATGCCCATATGCGTTGTAAAAACTTGATATTGCCTATAAGTAGAAGGCATTTTTCTCATGCCAAGCATAGCATGAATAATAAATACAGCAAGCACGATTGCTACAACTATGGATACTATATAAGGATTCTCTTTTTCTAAAAAAAACGAACCCTCAAACATCTTAGTTACCGAATGCATAAAATCTTTACTAATCAAAATACTTGATGTAAAAAATAGATGCCCCCACATAAAAAGAGCTAGAAATAGTCCAGTTGCACTTTGCCAATAGTCAAGTTTGGCTGGCATCCGGCTCTTTTTCCCCTCTACTGACTTACCTAAAAAGCCCTCAATCAGGTTACTCACACTTAATCCTTTTTATGAATTTTTACAATACTACACTTTTTATCATTAAAGTGAAATTATGTATTTTAATTACATAATTGATTAATTAAAAGTTTTTTCAAGTTGAAAAATAAAGAATATTTTAATATAAAAAAGGGGACAAAATTTATCTCTTTTTTCTTTTTAGTAGATAAATATATAAGATAATCGAAACAAAAGCCATAGCGATTGATAAAATCTGTCCCATACTCATCCAGCCTTCATATACAAAACCTAGCTGAATATCGGGTTTTCTGAAGAATTCTGCTATAAATCTTGCGATAGAATACAACAAGCCATATAGTGCAATAAGCTCTCCGTCAAATCTTTTTTTGGATCTGTACATGTAGAGTATCACAAAAACAACAATACCCTCCAAAAACGCTTCATATAGCTGAGAAGGGTGCCTAAGTATGCCATCAACATAAATTCCCCACGAAACATCGGTCTCTCTGCCTACTAAACCTTTATTGAAAAAATTACCAATTCTTCCAAAAATATATCCCAAAGGAGCGCTAAGAGCCACTAAATCTAGCAATTTAAAAATATTTACTTTGCGTTTTCTTCCAAACAACCAAGTCGAAATCAAAAAACCTACTATCGCACCATGATAACTCATACCGCTTATTCCTACAAATTTGCCATCCATAAATGGATTAAAAATTTGCCAAGGATGAGTTAGATAATATCCAGTATGAGGATCATAGAAAAATATAAAACCAAGTCTAGCCCCTAAAATTACACCGATTTCAGCCCAAACAAAATAATCATCCAACCCTTCTGCATCAATCCCAAAATCGTACCTTTTAGCAAAATACTTCGCTATAAAAAGTGCACTTACTAGCGCTAAGACATACATAATTCCATACCAATGTACGCCAATACTACCAAGTGAAAATGCTACAGGATTAAAATGTTCATAAATATGTTGCCAAGCGTTCATATAACTCTTTCATAATATAATTTTGCGAAATTATAACATCAATATATAAACGGTAGTTAATGTGGTTTTAAAAATCATAGTCTCTCTACTTTAGCTACCTAATTGACTTTCCGACGAAAACATTTCAGCCAATGCTTCGCCTTGTCTTAAAACTCTGTCTGCTTCCATTTTTGCCAAGTCCGGTGGATAACCATAACGCATTAATATTTTCTTTACCGTAAGTCTTAATTTTGCTCTTACATCATCCCTTTTACTCCAATCAACAGTTGCATTTTTTCTTATTACATCAACAATCGTATGAATCAACTCTTTCATTTTATCATCATCTAAAAAACTTGTTGATTTATTTTCACTGGTTCCTTCTAAAATGACCGATGCAAAACTTTCTCTCTGCGGATTATCGCTATTTGGGGCAATGTCTTTACCATTGAAATAGGTGTATCCAAGACTGACTAATTGGTCAATGAATGATTGTTCTATGCTATTTTCGTTTAGGTTGTTATTCATCTTTTTTCTCAATCATTTTTTTTATTTCTCGGTCAAAATCTGAGATATAGTTTTTATCTTGAATAACTCTATATTTGTCGTATTCGCTTTCTGCTTTTAATTTTGCTTCGAGCATTGATATTTTTCCTTTATCTTTAAGAATAGGATAATCGGCTAATTCTAAAAATTGGGTTAAAAACTTATCCCAATCTTTCATATTCATAACCCTTCTGTTTTTTGCCCTGCTTTCTGCCATATCTAAATATGCTGTTACAATTCGTTCCAAAGCTTTGATATGTTCTTGGTTTAAATAATTTTTAGCTACGGTAACATCGCTTTTTAAAATTTTACCATTGGGAGCATGTTTCCATGTTTTTAAACCCATATATATTTTTTTTGCATCGGCTTCAGTATAAATTATTTCTGCCGCAGTTTTTCCTGTTATAGCCCAATGTAATTTGTTTTGAACCGTTGCAAAAAAATGTTTTGTAATATCTGACTTACTATCATAATCAGCCGAAAGTGCATAAATATCCGTAATTTTTTGATATAGTCTTCTTTCGCTTAAACGAATTTCACGAATTCGTTCGAGCATTTCATCGAAATAATCTTGTCCGAAGTGTCTGATTTGTTTCAGACGCTCGTCGTCCATTGCAAAACCTTTAATTATATATTCGTGTAAAATTTCGGTAGCCCATTTTCTAAACTCGGTAGCTCGGTGTGAGTTTACACGATAACCAACTGCTGTAATGGCTCGCAGATTATAGTATTTTACGGTTTTTGTTTGTTCTTTACCTTTAATAGCACCGTGTTTAGTGGTTAGTCGGAAATCCCGACATACCACTTGCTCGTCTAATTCGCCTTCTGCAAATATTTTTTTAAGATGCTCGGTTATGGTGCTTCTACCTTTTTCGAACAATTCGGCAATTAATTTTTGTGTTAACCAAAGTGTTTCGTCTTGAAAATAAACATCAATATTAACTTTTCCGTTTTCTGTTTGGAAAATTACAAAGTTTGAAAATTTTTGCAGTTCGTTTTTCATACAGCACTCTCTTTTTTATTATCCATTCTTATTTTCCAACTAACTAATTGGTCTATAAATGATTGCTTTATTGTATTTTTGGTTACTTTTGCCATTCTTTACTCTCTAAATCCAGATGGTTTTTCATATGAAATAGTTTCAGCATCAAATAGATATATTTTTTTGTGTGGAAACTTATTTTTTGCAAGAGTCATAACCTTTTCTTTGTCTCCAAAGGCTGAAATATATATAGTATCTAATTGAGATTTATTTATTTGCTCAAAAATATGGTTGTCGTTATCTGCTAATGAGCTTCCAATTATTACAAGATTACCAGATATTTGCGCTAATTTAGCAAAACAATGTTTTAAATATTCGTTGCTATTTATTGCATCAGTTTTATCTTTATGCTGAAACACACAAACAATATCTTGTTCTTCATTATTTAAAACTTCTTCAAGTTTTTCATATAATGCTTTATCAGATTTCTGAGTTATCTTTTTATAACTTTCACCATCTTTGTAAATATGAAATGCTCCGTGAAGAAAAAATAAGTTTTGAGTATCACTATTTACATCATAA
>JAMOQL010000025.1 GCA_027064025.1 Bacteroidales bacterium | reverse complement strand
TTTAGAATTACAGCGGAGTCAAAGAAATGTAAATAAGGTGAACTAATTTTGTCATCACTTAAAATAACAGTAACATTTGCTGTTCCTCCTCTCATTTCTGGTCCGTAAGAAGGCATCCAACTTACTTCCTGATCTTGCATAATGCCCGAGTAAGCTAAAATCTTACCCATAGATAAAACACCTTGACCTCCAAATCCTGCGATTATTATTTCTTCTGTCATGATTTTTATTTTTGAATTAATTTACCTTCAACTTTAATATCGCCTAATTCGTAAAAAGGCAACATATTTTCTTCTAACCATACGTTAGAGTCTCTAGGAGTCATTTTCCAACCAGAGTTACAGTTAGAAACGACTTCGATAAAGCATAAGCCTTTTTTTAGTCGTGTATCTTCGAAAGCTTTACGAATTGCTTTTTTAGTTTTACGAACGTATTTGGGAGAATGAACTGCATGACGACTAACAGAATAAACACCTGGTAAATTAGAAATTAATTCTGTCATTTTAATAGGAGATCCCATTGTAGATATTTCTCTGCCATAAGGTGATGTAGAAGATCGCATTCCTGGAAGAGTGGTTGGAGCCATTTGACCTCCAGTCATTCCATAAATACCATTGTTGATAAATACAATAACAATATTTTCTCCACGGTTGCAGGCATGAATAGTTTCTGCTGTTCCAATAGCAGCTAAGTCGCCATCGCCTTGATATGTAAATACATATTTATCGGGCATTAAACGATTCATAGCTGTTGCTAATGCGGGTGCTCTACCGTGAGCTGCTTGTTGCATATCAACATTCATGAAATCGTAGGCCAATACCGAGCATCCAACAGGAGCAACTCCAATTGTTTTATCTGCAATTCCCATCTCTTCTACAACTTCCATCATTAAACGGTGAGTTGTTCCGTGACCACAACCTGGGCAGTAAGACAGCTCATTGTCGGTCATTAATTTGGTTTTTTTGTAAACCTGATTTTCTGGTTTAATTATATCTTTAATATCCATCTGATTATCCTTTAATAATTTTTGCTTCTAAGGCTTCTAAAATTTCCTCAGGAGTATGAATAATACCTCCAGTTCTTCCGAAGTGTTCAACAGGAATTTTGTGTTCTACAGCTAGACGAACATCGTCAACCATTTGACCCATATTAAGTTCAACACTAAGTATTCCTTTAACCTGTTTTGTCATTTCCATTAATCTCTTTTTAGGAAATGGGAATAGCGTAATTGGTCTAAGAATTCCAACCTTGTGTCCTTTTGCACGAGCCAATTCAACTGTTTTTTGTGCAATACGTGCGCTAGATCCATAGGCTACAATTATGTAGTCAGCATCTTCTGTTTGGATTTCTTCGAAACGTAAATCCTCTTCTTCCATACGCTTGTATTTAGCTTGTAAACGATGAACACGTTCTTCCATTTTCTCCGATTTTAAATCGAGAGAGGTAATGATATTTCTTTCGCGACCATCTTTTCTTCCGTATGTAGCCCAATCGCTATGCATTTCGTGAATTTGTTCATCTGTCCAACGTGGTACTTGGTCTTTTAAATAAACTTTTTCCATCATTTGGCCGATAAGACCATCGGATAATATTAATACAGGAGCACGGTATTTAAATGCAATATCGAAAGCGTCGCCAACAAAATCTGCCATTTCTTGTACAGATGCAGGGGCTAATACGTATAGTTGATAATCGCCATGACCACCACCTTTTACAGCTTGGTTATAATCTGCCTGAGAAGGTTGAATAGTTCCTAAACCTGGTCCTCCACGAACAACGTTTAATATGACGGCTGGTAATTCTGCTCCAGCTAGGTATGAGATACCTTCCAATTTAAGAGAAATTCCAGGGCTAGAAGAAGATGTTAATACTTTTTTTCCGCAACCTGCACCACCATAAACCATGTTTATTGCTGCAACTTCACTTTCTGCTTGAACAACAACCATTCCTGTACGGTTTTCTGGTTGCTCAGCCATTAAATATTCGATAACCTCTGATTGAGGTGTGATAGGGTAACCGAAGTATCCATCTGCACCAGCGCGAATAGCAGCTTCTGCAAATGCTTCATTACCTTTCATTAATTTTAATTCTGCCATTTTTTTTAATTTTTTGCGTTAGTTATCGAGTTTAACTCTAAAAACAGAAATAACTCCATCTGGACAAACAATTGCACAGTTAGAGCATCCTGTACATGCTTCAGGATTTTCCATATATGCAAAATGGTATCCTTTTCCGTTGACTTCTTTGGACATGCCGATAACATCTGTTGGACAAGCTGGAATACAAACTTCACAGCCTTTACACTTTTCTGTATCTACGACAATAGCGCCTCTTATTTTTGCCATAATATATTGTAATTAATTATATAATTTTATTAACTCCTACAAAAGTACAAAAATGAGCTTAATATTTTAATGATTTAACTTACTTGTAGTATGATGTTAAGTGTCAGTAGTTCAATCGCATGTGGTAATATATTCTAATTTGTATTTATTCTAAATTAAGAAAAAGCTTATTGAAATTTTATTGTTAGATTTTTTGTTCGAAAAATTTTTTATAAAAAAGAGATTGCAGTATGCAATCTCTTGATATATTTAGGAGGAATATTAGTTTACTTTTTTGCTGCTTTTAATGTGTTTTTAAGTAGAGATACAATAGTCATAGGGCCAACTCCTCCAGGTACAGGGGTAATGTAGGAGCATTTTTCTGCTACCTCGTCGAACTTTACATCACCTTTAAGTTTCCATCCTGATTTTGTAAGGTCAGACTTAACTCTAGTAGTTCCAACGTCAATAATAACAGCTCCTTCTTTTACCATGTCTTTAGTAACAAATTCAGGAATTCCAATAGCTGCAATAATTATATCGGCTTGCTTTACAATAGAAGTAAGGTTTTTGGTTTTGCTATGACATACCGTAACAGTGGCGTCTAAACCTTTCTGTGAGAGTAGTATGCTCATTGGACGCCCTACGATATTACTTCTTCCTAAAACAACTACGTTTTTACCAGAAGTTTCGATATTGTAGCGTTGTAATAGATCGATAATACCAGCTGGGGTTGCTGATACAAAAGTATCAATTCCAATTACCATATTTCCAACATTCATAGGATGAAATCCGTCAACGTCTTTTTTAGGGTCAATGGCTTCAATTATTTTTTGTTCATCAATGTGTTTGGGAATAGGAAGTTGAACGATAAAACCATCTATTTTTGTGTCATTATTTAATTCATCGATTTTGGAAAGTAGTTCTTTCTCAGTAACATCGTTTTCGAAACGAATTAGAGAAGAATCGAATCCTACTTGTTCGCAAGACTTGACTTTATGTGCAACATATGTTTCGCTACCTCCATCGTGTCCAACTAAAATAGCAGCTAAATGTGGTCTTTTTTCTCCTTTAGAGACAATCTTTTTTACTTCTTTGGCAATTTCTTCTTTAATCTCTGTCGAGATTTTTTTACCATCGATGAGTTCCATAAATTTAAGTTTTAGTTTTGTTAAATCAGATCATTCCTAACCTTATCCCATTTTGGGCATATTTCCCATTAGTTTACGCATGTTCTTGTTTCCTCCTTGGAGTAGCTTCATCATTTTGCGTGTTTCGTCGAATTGTTTAATTAATCGATTAATTTCTTGGATATCTGTTCCACTACCTTTGGCAATACGTTTTCTTCTACTTCCGTTGATAATATGTGGCTGCTCTCTTTCTTGTGCTGTCATAGATTGAATAATGGCTTCAATGCTTTTGAAAGCATCATCGTCAATATCTACATTTTTGAGGGCTTTTCCAACTCCAGGAATCATTCCTGCTAAGTCTTTTAGATTACCCATTTTTTTTATTTGCTGTATTTGGCTGATAAAATCGTTGAAGTTAAATTGGTTTTTTGCAATTTTCTTTTGAAGTTTTTTAGCTTCTTCTTCGTTGAATTGTTCTTGAGCTTTTTCTACTAAAGAAACAATATCTCCCATCCCCAAAATACGGTCTGCCATACGTTTAGGATAGAATATGTCTAAGGCTTCAACTTTTTCGCCTGTTCCAACAAATTTAATAGGTTTGTTAACGACAGAGCGGATAGATAAAGCTGCTCCTCCACGAGTATCACCATCTAGTTTTGTAAGAACAACTCCGTCAAAGTCTAATTGATCGTTAAATTCTTTTGCGGTGTTTACGGCATCTTGTCCAGTCATAGAGTCGACTACGAAAAGAATTTCGTCTGGATTAACTGCTTTTTTAATTGCGGTAATCTCTTTCATCATAGCTTCATCAACAGCCAAACGTCCTGCGGTATCAATGATTACGATGTCTTTGCCTGTAGCTTTAGCTTCTGCGATTCCTGCTTTTGCTAATTTTACAGGGTCATTATTTCCGGCTTCAGTATATACGGGAACATTGATTTGTTCGCCCAAAACTTTTAATTGTTCAATTGCAGCAGGGCGGTATACATCACCAGCAATTAGTAGAGGATGTTTACCTTTTTTTGTTTTTAATAGGTTGGCTAATTTCCCTGTAAAAGTAGTTTTACCAGATCCTTGCAAACCTGCGATAAGAATAATGGCAGGAGTATTTTTTATGTTTATGTTAGAATGTTCTTCCCCCATTAATTTGGTTAATTCGTCATGGACGATTTTAACCATCATTTCGTTAGGTTTAACAGCATTGAGAACGTCTTGCCCGAGTGCTTTTTCTTTTACGGTTTCTGTAAAAGATTTGGCAATTTTATAGTTAACATCGGCGTCTAAAAGAGCTCTACGAACATCTTTAAGTGTTTCGGCTACATTAATCTCACTTATTTTCCCTTGCCCTTTAATAAGCTTAAAGGATTTCTCGAGTCTTTCTGATAAATTATCGAACATATTTTTATTATCTTTTATTCCTTAAATTTGAATGCAAAAGTAAATAAAATGTGCTTATTTAATACATTTATTGATTAATAAAAAAACACCAAAGGATTGAATCTTTGAAGGTTTGTTTTGAATAGGAAAAAAAGCTATTATCTTATTAATATTGACTTGTTTACTTTTTTTGTGAGGGACATGGTAAACATCTATAGATTTAAAAAAACATGAAAATACTCTGGGTTTAATATAATTCCCATTTGGGATTTTCTCATTCCATCCATCAACAAAAGTTTTATGTAAATTGACAGTGTAGTTACATGCCATAAAGAAATAATAAATAAAGTTAAACCTGTTGTAATTTATTAATTTCAATAATTATGTCATAGTGTAGTGTAAGTTTAATTAGTAAATGCTGTTTTTATATTATGTTAAGCCGATTTTTTATTTTCTTAATAAAAAGCAACTATATTTAAACAATATTCGTCATATTTGTTGAAAATATATTTATATAAACTATGAGAAAATTAAATTACTTACTAAGTGTTTTTGTTGTGTTAGGAATTGCACAGCTTTCGGCACAAAATCAGGCTCAAAAGCTAAATAATTCAGAAGTAGATCATCCAACAAGAGTTGTGGTAGCCCACGATTATGGATTATCGCAGCCTTTAAGAGATTTACCTCCTTCCAAAGGTCCCAGAACAGAAGAGGAACAAAAAGCGTTTAAAAAATTAATCCATAAAAAAGAAAGTAAATTAAATTTTGATATGGAGCATCGTTTTTATCCTTATGCTTCTTCGGCTAGGCCGTTTGGTAACGATCCTGTTTGGCAAAAGCAGGAGGGGTATACATCAGCGCATGCTAATAGAGCACCTTTGTTAAATTTTGCAGGTCAAGATTCTCCTTATTCTGTTTCGGATTGTAATGGTGCTGCTGGTCAGAATCATTATATGCAAGGTATTAATACTACTTATGCTATTTGGGATAAAAATGGGAATCAGGTTGTAGCTCCTACGGATTTTAATACTTTGTTTTCTGGCGTAGACGGTGCTAGTAATAATGATGGAGATCCTGTTGTAATATACGATGACCAAGCTGATAGATGGGTATGCACAGAGTTTTCTGGAGCATATTCAAATCCAGATTATATGTTAATTGCAGTTTCTACTACGAGTGATCCTACAGGTACTTGGCATCGATGGTCTTTTGATATGCCAAATGGGTTTCCTGATTATGATAAATTAGGGGTTTGGAGAGATGGTTATTATATGGCTTGTAATAATTCTGGCGGAGATGATATTTTTGTTTTTGAAAGAGATGTTATGTTAGCAGGAGGAACAAGTCCGCAGATGGTTGCTTTTTCGAATTCGAATCGTCCTAATTCAGGCTTTCATTGTATAGAACCTATAGATAACGATGGTGTATTAGCACCTGCAGGAACACCAGGGCAGTTTATAACAATAAATGATGATGCTTGGGGAGGAAGTCAAGATGAAATTTGGATGTTTGAATTAAATGTTGATTGGTCTAATACAGGAGCAGCTACATTTTCTAGAACTCAAACCATAGCAACAGCTCCTTTCGATGCTAATTTTGGTTCAAGTTGGGATAATATTGCACAACAAGGAACATCGCAGAAAGTCGATGCTGTACCACAAATTTTAATGTTTAGGGCACAATACCGAAATTGGGGAACTTCTCAATCTATTGTTTGTGCACACTCTGTTGATGTAGATGATTCCGATCATGCAGGAATAAGATGGTATGAGTTAGAAAATACAGGCTCTGGTTGGTCTATTCGTCAGCAAGGAACTTATGCCCCAGATGCAAATAGTAGGTGGATTCCAAGTATTGCTATGGATGCGAATCACAATATTGGTCTAGGGTATAATGTGTCTAGCTCGTCCATGTATCCAGGGATTCGTTATTGTGGGCAATCTGCTCTTGAAAATCAAAATGCAAGTGGTGTTATGGATATTGCTGAAGAGACTGTATTGGATGGGACTTCTTCTCACACATCCGATAATAGATGGGCAGATTATGCAGAAATGAGCGTAGATCCATCTGACGATGCTACATTTTGGTTTACAACTGAGTATGCAAATGGAGAAAGTTCAAAATCGACTCAAATTGTAAGTTTCCAGTTTCAGCCAGCTGTTGTTTACGATACTGATGCAGGTGTAACTAGTATAGTAAGCCCTGTATCGGATTTAAATTTAAGCAATGCAGAATCTGTTGAAGTAATTGTTAAAAATTATGGAAATAATAGTATTTCGGATGTCCCTGTGTCTTATCAAATAAATGGAGGTTCTATTGTAAATGAAACAGTCACAGGACCAATTGCTTCTGGGGAGACCGTAAACTATATTTTTTCGCAAAATGCAGATTTATCAGCCGAAGCATCTTATGAATTTAAAATTTACACTGGCTTGACTGACGATATGAATCATAATAATGATACTGTTTATAAAACAATTATTCACATTTCACCTTCTTACTGTGCTGCTACAGGAGGAAATGGAGCTAGTTATGAAAAGATTTCTCATGTAACTTTGGGAGCTATTGATAATGCTTCAGGAAATACAGAATATTCAGACTTTACGGCTATATCAACCAGTATAGATAGGGGAGCATCAGAAACTTTAACAGTTACCACTTCGGGAGGATATTCCTCCGATGAAGTTTTGGCTTGGGTAGATTGGAATCAGGATTATGATTTTGATGACGCTGGAGAATCTTTTACAATAGGTACAGGAAACAGTGATACTCCAAAGATTTCTGATATTGTAGTTCCTGATGATGCTGAATTGGGGAATACTAGAATAAGAATTCGTTTATATGATACTGATTATGGCCCAAATTCAACTCCATGTGGTTCTTCTGATTACGGAGAGGTTGAGGACTATACAATTAATGTAACAAGTCCAGTAAATATTGTAGTAAAAGAGAATTCTAGTTGCCTGCAAATAAGTCCGAATCCTGCCGATTCTAAAGTTGTGGTTTCTTCTGATAAGATAATAGAAGGTAATCTTCAGATTGTGGATGTGACAGGAAAATTGATTTATTCAGATGTTGTAAAAGGTGTTTATAAAAAGACTTTTGATATGAGTAAAGCGGCAAATGGAATATACTTTGTGAAAGTTTTTAATAATGAGATTGTTGTAGAAACTGTAAAGTTTGTTGTCAAACACTAAACTGTATATTAATAAAAAAGGAAGAGCTTGTCAGTATTGACAAGCTCTTTTTGTATATAAAAATCGAAGTTGTTCTGATAAAGTCTTAACGCATATTTATTGACGCATTATCGGATTTTGAAAACTGAGTATTATTAGCTCCTGTAACAGAAAGGTTAGAATTGTCTTTAGCTTCTCCACGAACAATGTTTAGTGTTCCTGTAATCCCTATTCTAGAATTTTCTGAGGCTAGAATATTAGTGGTGTCAATTTTTGATTGAGTCAAAATAATACGAGAATCGTTTTTAGAGTAGATTTCTAGTTTATTAATACTTGTATTTCTTAATATTACCTTTGAATCATCCAAAGACTTAATGAGTAAGTAATCTGTCTGTAAGTTTTCTGTGTTTAATTTACACTCATTTTTAAGTTCAATACTTTTTATAGTATTACATTTGATAGAAACAAAAGTATTTCCCGAAATATATAAGGTATCGTTAATAATCTGAGTTTGATATTTTTCTTTATTCGAGCTTGATATTGAATTTTTCTTGCTTGTTTCAATATCTAAATGAATTTGGTCAGAAATAACAATATGAGAAAAATTAGCCAAATCGACGGTCTTTACATTAGGCATTGTATTTTCTGTTTTGGTTTCTTGGATCATATTTTCAAATTTGTTTTTGGCGTCGCTCACCATCCATAAGTTTAGGGAGATAATTAAGCCAATGGTCGAAAGAATGATTATATTACTGGTTTTCATTTTTTAAATTTTTAAGGTCGTTTATGTTTAACTGTAATAATTCTAAAGTTTTAAAGAACTCGGGTAAATCTTGATTAATGAATTCTTCTTTTTTTATTTTTAGAGCTTTGTCGTAAGCTTGTTCAGCAATAAAATAGCCGATACCTCTTTTGTTGTAGATGATTTGCTTATCCTGCAAATATTGGTATGTACGCATTACAGTGTTAGGGTTAACTTCTATATTTACTGCTAATTCTCTAACCGATGGAATGCGGTCGTTGTCGTTCATTTTTCGAAGAAGAATATTCTCGTAGAAATAATCTGCTATCTGTAAAAAGATAGATTTTTTGTCGTTAAATTTCATATTAGACCTCCTTTTCTTTAAGTTTAAACCAAGCAACTACCCAAAAAATAGGTGCGAGAAGATATTTAACAAAAAATATGAATGATTGAACAGATAGTACCTGACCTATTGTTTTTTCTCCAAAACTTCCATCTGAATATTGAAATCTAAAGCTATTATTATCGCCTAAGCCATCGAAACTCATAGAGCCTGTGTAAAATTTTAGAACAATAGTAGACAAGAATCCATATATTAATAAAAATAAAAAGAAATATAATGCGGTGTAAAAGATTGGTAATCTTTGGAATTTGACTGCTCCTACAAGGAATACGGATTGTATAGGTAGAATTATAGCAATATTTGTCAACAAATTTCTATTTATAGGGTTGTAAAAATCTAAACTTAAATCACCCGAAAATGATGAAATAATTCCCATGTTTAGAATGTTAAACAAACCAAAAACAACAATAAAACTGATGATAAACCCAATCGTAGATAGCAAAAGAATAGATAAAAACTTTTCTAAAGAAGAAGCTGGTAACATTAAATAAGACATTGTTTTCTCTTTATTTCTAAAATCAGAAAAAGCCATTCCAGAATAAAAAACAGCTAGAATATAAAATGCAATAAAAAACATATGTTTATTAAATTGATTTAGGATAATCTGATTAGTATCGAAAGTCGTCATGAGTAGGATGAACGAAAAGATACTTATTACAGTAAGTAATCCGAAAAGAGCTGAACGCCCATTTTCTAGAAGGTCTCTTTTTAAGACCAAAAAGAATCGTTGAAAATTAAAATGTGCATCCATAATTTTAAGCCTTAAATTGTTGTGTTAGTTTTTGATGATCGGATATTACTGCGTTAAACAAAAGTTCAACATCGATAGGAGAGTCCTCCTTCGTACTATTAATAGAAATAGCTCTTTTATTGATGATATGATCTTCTGTAAATAAAATATTTTCAGAATTTTCGTCTGTATTGAGAGTTTTAAAACTTAATTTTTTAGAAATATCTTCCATGCTTTGCTTGAACATAATTTTACCATCTTCAATAATAATAACAGTATCAATCATATCTTCGATATCTTTTATTTGGTGTGTTGAAATGATAAAAGCTCTTTCTTCTGTAATATTGTTGGCAATTAATTTCCGAAATGTACTTTTAGATGGAATATCTAACCCGTTGGTAGGTTCGTCCATAAATAGAATTTTACTATTTGTTGCCAGTCCAAACGAAAGTAGAAACTTCTTTTTTTGTCCATAAGACATCTTACTAAGTTTATTTTCTTTTGGGATATTAAATTCTTCTAAATAATGATTGAAAGCGACCTTGTCAAAATTTTTATAAAAAGGGGCGTAGATGTTAAGGTAGCTATTAATTTTAATAGAGGGTAGATTAAATTCCTCAGCAATATAATAATAGTTGCTTAAATATTGAGGCGATCTGCCTGTAGAAGAATGGTCGTTAATAGTAATTGTTCCTTCTTTAGGGTATTGTAATCCTGCAATTAATTTTAGAAGAGTTGTTTTCCCCGCACCATTTTTCCCTAAAAGCCCATGGATTTGTCCTGGGTTAATAGAAAGGTTAAGTGCTTTAAAAAGGCTGGAATCCTTTTTATATGCAAATGTTAAATTTTCAATTTTTATCATATCTTAATAAATTAGTGTATTAGTAAAATAGAACACTGCAAATGTAAATCTATTTCTTTGTATTTTCCAAATTAAAAGAAAATATTTTTTTTGAAATAAAAATATGAAAAAAGGAATTGTATTTATTAAATAAATATTAACTTTGCATTCTCAAAATTGAAGGGACCCGTAGCATAACTGGATAGTGCCCCTCGTTACGGCCGAGGAGGTTGGGGGTTCGAATCCCTCCGGGTTCACTTTTTAAAAGTGATGAAAAGATAAGAAAATTGAAAAACGCCTATAAACATTGCTTTTTATAGGCGTTTTGTTGTTTTTATTAGTAAACAACAGATAAGTAGTTAATCCTTCAGGATTGTGTCCATTTTTTAAATTAAAAGAGGAAGTCCTATATTGTGTGGAAATGTTTAAAAAATGATGATTGAAACATACTTAAACAAGAAAACTCCCATACAATTAAGTATGAGAGTTGATATATTATTGTGAAAAAAAATTATTTTCTTCTTTTCTCTTTAATACGAGCTTTTTTACCAGTAAGACCTCTAAGGTAGAAAATACGAGCTCTTCTTACGGCACCTTCTCTATCTAATTCAATTTTGTCAATAAAAGGAGAAGAAACAGGAAATATTCTTTCTACTGCAAAAGAAGCACTACTTTTTCGTACTGTAAATGTTTCAGTATTTCCAGAACCTCTTCTTTGAAGAACAACGCCTTTAAATTTCTGAATTCTTTCTTTATTACCTTCTTTAATTTTATAATGAACTGTAATAGTATCTCCACTTGAAAAGTTTGGAAGATTATTCTCTACAGCTAATTCTTGCTCAACAACGTTCAATAAGTTCATCGCTTTTTATTTTTTAATTCTGATTTAACGAATTGCAAAATTAAATAATTATTTAATATACCAAGTATTTTTGGTGAAATATATTTGTTTTAATTTCTTTTTTTTTCACATGCTATTAAATTTGTTATTTTTTTTTGATAAAAATGAATAACCTAATGAATAAGAGAGTGTGCTTTTTAAATGTTATTGAATCAAATGGTTACAGTTATTTCTTTCATCAGGTTCAAGTTAATTAGGGATTATAAATATAAATATTGATCCTATAAAAAACTATTATTAAGAAACTTAACAGTCAAATTGTTAATAAGTCGAAATATTGTTAAAATCAAAATGCTTGAAATATTTATTAAGAGAGATAAAATTGTAATTTTGTGGACTAAATAAAAACGATATAATATGGCTAAAATAATATCACTTGCAAATCAGAAAGGAGGAGTTGGGAAAACAACTACAGCTATTAACCTTGCGGCAAGCTTATCGGTTCTAGAAAAAAAAGTTTTACTTATTGATGCCGATCCTCAGGCCAATGCAACTTCCGGTTTAGGATTTGATTTGAATACTATTAAAACAAGTATCTATGAGTGTATTATTGATGAAGTTAATCCTCAAGATGTTGTATTAAAAACAGAGGTTAAGAATTTAGATTTAATTCCTTCGCATATTGATTTGGTTGGTGCTGAAATTGAAATGTTAAGTATGCCTAATAGAGAGAAGATGCTAAAACAAGCTCTCGAAAAAGTTAAAAATAATTACGATTTTATTTTAATCGATTGTTCACCATCATTAGGACTATTAGTTGTTAATGCACTTACGGCTTCCGATTCTGTAATTATTCCTGTTCAAACAGAATATTTTGCTTTAGAAGGCTTGGGGAAGTTGTTGAATACAATTAAAATCATACAATCGCGTTTAAATAAAGAGTTAGATATTGAAGGCTTCTTATTGACCATGTATGATACGAGATTGAATTTATCTAACCAAGTTGTAGAAGAAGTTAGAAAGCACTTTGACGATATGGTTTTCGATACATTGATACAAAGAAATGTAAAATTGAGTGAAGCTCCTAGTTATGGAAAACCTGTAATTATGCATGACGCAGCATCGAAAGGCGCAGAAAATTATTTAAATTTGGCAAGAGAATTATTACAACGAAATAATATGACTTCTATTGATGAAGCTGATAAAGTAATTGAGTAATATTTATAGAACAGAAAATAATGGCAAAAAAGAAATCAGGATTAGGAAGGGGCTTAGGAGCGTTGATAGAAGAGGCAAAACCAACAATCGAAGCTTTTAAAGGCGTTGATGAAATAGAGGTCGATAAAATTGTTCCCAATCCATATCAGCCAAGAACAGTTTTTAATGCAGAGGCACTAGAAGAGTTATCTTTATCAATTTCGAAAATTGGAGTAGTGCAACCCATTACCGTGAGGGCAATAGATAATGGTGATAATTTTGAACTTATTTCGGGGGAGCGTCGTTGGAGAGCCACTAAGATGTTAGGTGTAAAAACAATTCCCGCATATGTTAGAGAGGCTGATACTCAAGGAATGCTTGAGATGGCCATTGTCGAAAATATCCAACGGGAAGATTTAGATGCTATTGAAGTTGCTATTAGTTTTCAGCAGTTAATAGACGAATGTAAATTAACACAAGAAGGATTGAGCGAACGTGTTGGAAAGAAACGTGCTACAGTAACCAATTTTTTAAGATTGCTTAAATTACCTCCCGAAATTCAATTAGGAATAAGAGAAAAACAAGTTTCTATGGGGCATGCTAAGGCTATTATGGGTTTGGATGAGGTTACTACGCAGCTAATGATTTTTGAACAAATATTAAAATACGATTTTTCAGTTCGTAAAACAGAAGATATTGTTAGAGAATTAAAAGAAGGAAGTTCTGAACAAGCAAAACAAAAAAGTAAGGTTAAGAAATCTACAGAATATGACGCTTTAAAAGAAAACTTATCTAATTTCTTTAATACCAAGGTAGACTTAAAAGTAAACGATAAGGGTAAAGGGAAAATTATTATTCCTTTTAAATCTAACGATGATTTAGGAAAAATCATAGCAATCTTAGACCAATTAGATTCATAAATTAAAGAAACGATGAGGAGTGCTTACCGAATACTTCTTTTATTAATTTTTGTGTTTGCTTATAATTTAGGTCAAGCCCAATTGTTAGACTCTAGCGGAAACTTAGATTCAAATAAAGTGAAGCCTGTTGTTATTGACAGTATTCCCAAACACTCTCCTCGTTTAGCAACATGGTTGTCTGTTATAGTGCCAGGGGCAGGGCAGTTTTATAACAAAAGTTATTGGAAAATTCCAGTAATATATGCTGCAGGAGGAGCTTTAGTTTATTCAACAATTCAAAACAGCAATGGCTATCATAGTTTTCTGAATGCCTACAATCATTTGTATGAAAACCCTAGTAGCCCGATGGAAGGGTTTGAAAATTATTCTTTGGATCAACTCAAATCGGTAAAAGATCAATACCGAAGATACCGAGATTTAAGCGTAATTGGTTTGGTGTTACTTTATACTATGAATATTGTGGACGCTACTGTTGATGGGTACTTTTTCGATTACGATATTGGAGACGATTTGTCATTCAGAATTGAACCTCGGATTATGAATAGTTATTATCGAGCAAATACTTTTAAGGCAAGTCAGCAGTACGGTTTTAAATGCACTATAAATTTTTAGAATTTTTTAAGTAGATATTTTATGAAGTATATATTAATAATAATATTATTCTTTTCGTTCAATGCTTTATTTGCAGATCATATCTCAGATACAACCAATACAAGTTTAAATATAAGCGAAGAGCAAGAAGATTTTACTGACGATCTAGACAGTTTGTTAAAATCGTGGTATGTAAAGAATTATATTTCTATTGCAGGAGATACGGCTAGTCAAGACGATTTTCAGAAAGTAGAACTTAATGACTCTCTATTAGAATATCAATTACAGCATATTGCCTCACCATTTAATATGGATTATAACGATCGAGTAAAGGCATTTATTAATTTATATATTAACAAAAGGCATAGTCAAGTTTCGTATATGCTGGGTCTTAGTGAATATTATTTCCCATTATTCGAGGAAATTTTTGATAAATATAATATTCCTTTAGAGTTAAAATATCTTTCTGTGATTGAATCTGCACTTAATCCAAGAGCAGTGTCGAGAGCAGGAGCAACAGGCTTGTGGCAATTTATGTATTCTACAGGTAAAATGTACAAGCTTGAAATCAATTCGTATGTAGACGAGCGAAGAGACCCTATAAAATCTACCGAAGCTGCAGCGCAGTTTTTAAGTAACCTATATACTATGTACGGCGATTGGACTCTTGTAATTGCAGCATATAATTGTGGTCCAGGAAATGTAAATAAAGCCATCCGTCGTTCTGGAGGGAAAAAGAATTTTTGGGAAATTTATTATAGATTGCCAAGAGAAACAAGAGGTTATGTCCCTGCATTTATTGCGGCAACTTATACCTTTCATCATTACCAAGATTATGGAATAAGACCAGTTAAAATGGATTTGCCTATTATGACAGACACAATGAATATCAATCAAAATCTACATTTTGGACAAGTTTCCGAAATGATAAATATTCCGATAGAACTTCTTCGAGAATTAAACCCTCAGTATAAAAAAGATATTGTCCCAGGAAGAAAAGACAGAGTTTACCAGTTTAAGATCCCTCAAGAATATAGTTTAGCTTTTATCGATAAGATTGATACAATTTATACGCATAAAGATTCAATTTTCTTTGCAAAGAAAGAAGTTATTGCACCTAAAAAGTACGAAAAAGGAGGCGTAAGCCCACCATCGTCTAAAAATATGAAAGCGGTCACTTATACCATAAAAGCAGGCGATAATTTAGGATTTATTTCCTCGTGGTTTAATGTTCGAGTAAGCGATATTAAATATTGGAATAATATTTACAAAACAAGAATTAGGGCTGGTAAGCCTCTAACTATATATGTGCCAAAAGATAAAGTATCTTATTATAGAAAGGTAGATGTTTTAAGCTTTGACCAAAAGCAGAAACGAGTTGGGAAAACGGCGAGTATTAAAACAGTTAAACAGAAACCTTTGGCAAAATACGATAAGAATGCAAAATATATTTATTATAAAGTCAGAAATGGCGATAATTTTTGGAGTATTGCAAAAAAGTATCCTGGAGTTTCTAATACCGATATTATGGAACTAAACGGAATAACTGATGCGGGAAGTCTGAAAATAGGACAAAACCTAAGAATAAAGAAAAGGTCGTAAATCAAGAAAAATTATAGTTTGAAACCCGTAAAAACGCTCATATTTTTTTCTTCTGTTGCATTGATTCTTTTTGCGATAGCTTTTATTTTTCCTGAAGACGGAATAAATATTGGGAGCGATTTTAAATTGTATTATCCTACATATTCAGAAATTATTGGTGCAAACAACAACGAGAACAAAGCTGTAGATAGTTTAATAAACAATCAATTAGCACTTTTAAATGACGATTTAGATACCGTACAAATTACTTTTAATGATTCTGTCGAAAGTTTATTGGATATACCGAAAACAATAGTTGAATTCCATGTTGATACTCTTAAAACAAAAATTCAGAAAATAGAATTTGCAGAGAATAATAAAAGATTACTACATAAATTTTTTAGGAAAATTAGAAACGCAAAAGATGTAGTTCGGGTTTTGCATTATGGCGATTCGCAAATAGAGGGAGATAGAATATCATCGTTTTTAAGAAATAGACTACAAAAAAAGTTTGGAGGTTATGGTGTAGGATTAGTTTGTCCTAAACCATTAGTAAAAACATTTTCGATAAAGCAAAGTTGTTCAGATAATTGGTTGCGGTTTCCAATATTTGGAATAAAAGAAGGAACGGTAAATCATAAAAGGTATGGAGGGTTGGGTGTTTTTTGTAGATATGCACCAGCTATTCCCGATTCCGTTTTGAATGATTCTTTACAAATGTTCTCAAGAGAAAGTCCTACATTAAATGCAGAGATAACTTTTTCGCAGTCTAATGTCGCATTTGCAAAAGACAGACAGGTTAAGAATTTTACTATATTCTACGGGAATGGGAAAGAAAATATTCTTACAGAGATTTACGATGGCGAGAACTTACTTTTTGCAAAGTACTTAAATACCAATACACGATTAAGCAAGATGCGTTTTCGCTTTCCTAAAATGCCTAAAACTTTTACGGTTAAGTTTTCGGGTAAGGATAGTCCCGATTTTTATGCTATGGGGCTAGATGCCGATAAAGGAGTCGTTGTCGATAATATTCCTATGAGGGGAAGCTCAGGAACTTATTTTAATAAAATGGATTTAGGAGTTTTAAAACAGTTTTATGATAAGATAGATTTAGGAATGATATTATTGGAGTTTGGAGGAAATGTTGTCCCTTTTATAGAGACAGAACAAGGCGTTAAGAATTACGAATCTTGGTTTTATTCTCAAATTAGAACCTTGCGAAGATTGAACCCTAATGTACCTATTATTGTTTTGGGAGTTGCTGATATGTCAATTAAAGAAAAAGATAAATTTGTGAGTTATCCTTATATAGAGCAAATAAGGGATGCTATGAAAAGGTCGGCTTTTAAAGCGGGTGCTGGATATTGGGATATGTACGAGGCTATGGGAGGCGCAAATTCGATGCCCGAATGGGTTAGCTCTACGCCAAAGTTAGCTACCGATGATTACACACATTATACACCAAGAGGAGCCAAAATGATTGGAAATATGTTTTTCAATGCTTTGATGTACGAATATTCATTATATCAGAATTAAATGAAAAGAATTATTCTTTATATTATTCCGATAATTACTCTTTTTAGCTTAAATATTGAGGCACAAGTTCGGACATATCCGTACACTGTTTTACAATATCCCTTTATTAAATACGAATATAATAAAATAGATTTTCCTGCCGATAGTAATACTTACGATTTATTTCTTGATAAATTAAATAAATTAGTAGTAAAAGGAGAAGGTAGATTACAAATCTTACAGATTGGAGGCTCTCATATTCAGGCTGATATTTATTCTAACGAGACTCGTCAGCGATTGCAGAATTTTTATCCTGGGTTAAATGGAGGTAGGGGGTTTGTATTTCCATTTGCAGTAGCAAAAACTAACAATCCTGTCAATTTAAAAGTTAAATGGATTGGTAATTGGACGAGTGTAAGGAATATTCAGAAAAAAAAGAATAGTGAGACACTTGGTCTTGCAGGAATTTCTGTAACAACTTCCGATTCTGTTGCATCTTTAAAAATGTATTCGTATAAAGGCTACCATCATTACGATTTTAACAGAGTTAAGCTGTTTTATAAGATGGATTCATTGCATCATAGTATTACGATTGCCGATAGTTCGCTTGTAGATTCTGTTTATACAGATTCGTTATTTCAATATACAGAGTATTTTCTCAATCAATATATCGATACGATTAATATTAAGATTTTAAAAAAAGATACCGTAAATAGTTCGTTTACATTTTATGGAGCATTGATGGAAACGGACGATCCAGGTGTGGTTTATCATAGTATTGGTATTAACGGAGCATCAATACCTTCGTTTTTGCGTTGTCAATTATTCGAGCAACAGTTGCATATTGTAGCTCCCGATTTAGTTATTTTGTCTTTGGGAACTAACGATGCTTATGGCAAAACATTTAGTTCTGAGGTTTATTTTAATAATTACGATTTATTGATTCAGAGAATAATATCGGCTAATCCTAAGGTTGCCATTATGATAACCGTTCCGAACGATGATTATATTCATAAACGTTATCCAAATCGATTTACTGCGGAGCAAGAAATTGTTATTTACAAATTAGCAAAGAAATATAATGCTGGAGTTTGGGATTTATATAAAATGATGGGAGGGTTTAATTCTTCTCAAACCTGGTACGAATATGGTTTGATGAAATACGATAGAATTCATTTTACAAAAGAAGGTTACTTGTTGAAAGGTGATTTGTTCTTTAATGCTATTTTAAGAATGTACGATCATTACATTGATGAAAATAATAGAATAAACAAAAAAGAAAGTAAAGCGTCTTTGTTAGATTTGGAAACAAAAAAGCAATAGACAAGAATATCTATTGCTAATTTTTTCTATTATTTAAAGTGTTAATCTCTTCCTTGCAGTTTTGCTAATAATCTGAGAAACTCAATATATAACCAAACAAGAGTTACTAACAATCCAAAGGCACTATACCATTCCATATATTTAGGTGCTCCCATAGCAGAGCCACGCTCAATAAAGTCAAAATCTAATAATAGATTAAGAGCCGCAATAATAATAACTACTATAGAAATTCCAATACTCAACATACTGCTATCGTGTAAAAACGACATCCCAATACCAAACATTCCTAAAATCCACGATAATAAGTACATTACGGCAATAGCTCCTGTGGCAACAAAAATAACAGCTCTAAATTTCTCTGTAACTTTAATTAAACCAGTTCTATAGGCAAATAGCATCACTAAAAAAGTAGCAAAAGTCCCCAAAACAGCATTCATTACAATTCCAGGATACATACTTTCGAATACAGCAGAAATGGCTCCTAAAAATAAACCTTCGAGTACGGCGTAAATTGGAGCTAAGAAACCTGCATATTTTTTCATGAAAGTAGTTGCTATTGCAACAGCGAATCCTCCAAGAGCACCGCCAATTAACCAACCTCCAACAGAACCCATTGCGTTTTCCATGTCGCCAGAATTAAAGAATACCCCCCAAGTATACGAGGCTGCAATAATAAGAACGAGCAATAAAATACCAGTTTTTTCTATTGTGCCGTTTACGGTCATAGCCATAGAAGAATTTAATGAGGCTTCTTTGCTAAACACTTTTTCTTTTAACACAGGGTTCGATGATTTTCCAAACATAATTTTAATTTTATTATTTCTACAAAAATATGATAAAAGTATTCGAAATAAAAATGGATATTTTTAAAAAATGTTAAACGGGTTTAATAAGTTCAATTTGCTAAAAGCTAGAAATTTTGGTTGTAAATGAAAAAAATATTTCTTAAATGCGATCATTATCATCTTTTTTAATTAAAAATATGCTTATCTTGTACACCTAACTCAAATAAGTATTTATTAATTAAAACATGCAGTTATGTCATTTTCATTATTTCAGATCTTAATTCCAATTTTATTATTGTTAATTGCTTATGGATCGTTTTTTATTGTAAAACAAAAAAATGCTGTTATTATCGAGCGTTTTGGTAAATTTAGTAGAGTCAGTAGGGCCGGATTCAATTTAAAGATTCCATTTATTGAGCTTAAAGCTGGTAATGTAAACCTTAAGGTGATGGAATTGCCGGTAGATATAGAAACTAAAACTCTTGACGATGTATTTGTTCGTTTAGTTGTTTCGGTTCAGTATTACGTGGTCGATTCGTCAGAAGGAATTCAAACTTCTTTTTATAAATTTGACGATCCTGCTCGTCAGATTCAATCTTATGTTTTCGATTCTATCCGTTCGGAAGTTCCTAAGCTGAAATTGGATGATGTATTTAGTGAGAAAGATAAAATAGCAGTTGCGGTTCAAAAAGAATTAGCAGAAACAATGAAAGAGTATGGATTTTCTATTGTTAAAGCTTTGGTTACTGATATTGATCCAGATTCGAATGTAAAGCATTCGATGAACGAAATTAATGCAGCTAAAAGAATGAAAGAAGCGGCAAAAGAATATGCAGCTGCCGAAAAAATTAAAGTTGTTGCTGCTGCAGAGGCCGAGGCCGAAAGTAAGAAGCTGCAAGGTATTGGTATTGCCGATCAACGGATTGCTATTGCTAATGGATTAAAACAATCGGTAGAAGAAGTAAAAGGAGCAATGGAAAAAGATGTTACCGGTCAGCAGGTGATGAATATGTTGTTTATGACTCAGCATTACGATACTATTAGCCATTTAGGAAATCAAGGAGTGAATACTATTTTTGTTCCTTATTCACCTGGTTCTGTTGGCGACTTACAGACACAAATTCAGTCTAGTTTATTGGGTGTGGATGCTATTACAAAATCCTCAGATCAGAAAATGTATACTGTTGAAAAATCAGAAAGTATAGAACCAGAGAATAATAATAAGACGAAGGAGCTTTTCGACGAAGATTTTGAAGTATAAATTATTTTTTATATTTATTGAAGAAGCTACTCATTTTAGTAGCTTTTTTTATGCTCTTTCGCTTAATTCGAGCCAGCGCATTTCTTTTACGTCTAGTTCTGTTTTAATTTGTTCGTATTCTTGTGATTTTTCGAGTAGTTGCTCGTGATTAATGCTACCATTATTCATTTCTTGTTCTAAAAGATCTTTTTTAGAAATGAGTGCTTCCATTTCTTTTTCAAGATTTTCGAACTCATGTTTCTCTTTAAAACTTAATCGCTGCGAGTAATCATTTTTTATTTGAACTTTATTTTCGGTTTTATCTACTTTCTTTTCTGCCGATT
>JAMOQL010000024.1 GCA_027064025.1 Bacteroidales bacterium | reverse complement strand
TGTAATCGATCCTCAACCATTGCCCAATGTTCGAACCAAATGCAGCTCCTGTAGAAACGGTTGGTCCCTCCAAACCTACAGAACCTCCAAAACCTACAGTAAGAGAGGCTGTAATGATAGAAGAAAACATGTTGGAGCTATGTATCTTTCCTCTATTTTTCGATAGAGCATACAAAACGCTTGGTATTCCATGACCGACAGATCGTTTTAAAACGAATTTCATAAAAAGTACTGCTAGAGTCAGACCAAAAAGGGGAAATAAGAAATATAAGTAATGACCATAATTTTCTATGAAGTTCATATGTACGATTCTCTCGACAAAATGTACTGCATATTTAATTGTTACAGCTCCAATTCCAGCCAAAACACCTACAATAACACTGAGTGCCATAATAAAGTTTTTTTGACTTACGTGTCTAATTCGCCAGATGAGAAATCGTCTTAGAATTTCAGATGCTCTATTTTTCATTTAATAACGTATACTATATATATGAGAATCAAGTCTTTCAAAAAAGAAAGCTCGCAAAAGTAAGCAAATTTTTAGGGGTAAGTCAAATTATAATTAAAAAAGATACTTATAAAAAATTAATCTAAATAATTTAGCATAAGAATATGCTCGTAAATACGTTATTATGTAGTAAGATTGAGTTATCTTACTTGTTTTTAGATGTAATATTGTTAATATTATTTTTAATAAATGAAAGGAATGATGCTTTAAACAGTGTAATTTTGAAAGTGTTTGTAACGTGCTTTTTTATGAAAAAAATTATTAAATACACTTTTATCACATTACTAATATTGTTACTATTGATAATAGCAGCAGCTTATTTTATTGCTAATAAATATGAAAAAGAGATTACCAGTTCCGTAATTAGGGAGTTGAATAAACAAGTTGAAACAGAAGTGGAGGTCGATAATATCAGTTTCTCTCTTCTTCGTAATTTCCCCAAAGCGTCATTAGAATTTAATAACATCTTAATTCATTCGACCAAAGATTTTTTAAAAGCGAATCCTAAAATGGACACTTTGATTTGGGCTAAAAAAATGTATCTAGATTTTAACCTCATCGATATATATAATGAAAATTACATTCTTTCGCAGATGCAGTTGAAAGATGGAATTGTAAAAATGCAGATGGATTCAAAGGGAAGAGATAATTTTCATTTCACTAAAGAAAATTTAGACACAAATTCCACAAAATTTAGTATCGATTTAAAAAAAGTGATCCTTAATAGAGTGTCCTATCAGTTTAATAATTGGAAAATGGGGCATCATATCGAGTTGTATGCTAAGAAATTTTCATTAAATGGGAATTTAAGTGACGATGAGTTTGGATTGTCTACTTCGGGTAGTTTGTTGATGCAAAGAATTACGATTGCAAAAATTCCTTATTTAATGTATCCTAACACAAGTCTAAATCTAGATTTGATGGTTAATAACTCGAAAGTAGAGGTTAAATCTGGAAGTATTAAATTAGGTGATGAATACTTGGATATTCGAGGTTCTTATTGGTTCGATCAGCAATCGTATTTGGATTTAACAGCCCGTTCAAAACAGATAACAATCAAGAATTTAATTAGAAATCTTCCTTCCGATATTCAAAAATATTTCGACGATTATGATATTTCTGGGCGAATGTCATTTGACCTTTTTGTAAAAGGAGAGATTGCGAAGAATAAAACCCCCAATATTGAGATTTCGGCTTTGGTCGATAACGCCTCTTTGATAAATAAAAAGAATGATATTCCTCTTAAAGATTTAACATTTAAAGCACATTTTTTATCTGGGAATTCTTCTTTAGAGGTTAATAATTTTAAAGGATCGTTGCGAGAGAGTTTTGCAAAAGGCTCATTCTCTATTCATAACTTTTTACAACCGAGAATTGCAGTAGATATAGAACTAGAAAGCGATTTAAAAGAAATAAAACAATTTTTTGATTTAGATTCTTTGTCTAATTTTCGAGGACAAGTTAAAGCAAATTTAAAGATAACAGGTCAGTTGGCCGATAATAAAAAGATTAGAAAAGAAGATATTCGTTCTTTTAGATCGAGTGGGAAAATAAATATTTATAATGCCGATGTTGAGTTTGTTGATAATCGAAAGCGAGATTTTCAGCATTTAAATGCAAGTTTGCGATTAGATAATAATAATATTATTATTGATAGCCTCGATGTTCGTTTTGGGCACTCAAATGCCAAAGTAGTTGGAAAAGCTTATAATACTCTTGCCTATATTTTATTAGATAATGAGAACCTAAATGTTAATGGTAGTTTGATTTGTGATTCGCTAGATATGTCAGATATTATTAGCTCTACAAAGCAAGAACAAAATGATGAAGAGAAAGTGGTTATTTATCCAACAAATTTGGCCGTACGATTGAATATTGATATTCGTAAGTTTGTTTACAATAATTTTAAGTCCAGTGGGGTATTTGCTAAATTTTACTTAAACAAATCGCATATAGAAATTAGTGATTTCAGAATGAACACATCGGACGGGCAGGCTAGTGGACAAATGAATTTGTACCCTAAAAAGGACGGTACTTATAGTTTAGAGATGAGTTCAAATTTATCAAATATTGATATTGACCAGTTAATGTATCAGTTAGATAATTTTGGTCAGAAATCGATTAGTTACAAGAATATTGATGGCAAACTAACAGCAGTCACGCAGCTTAAGGCTCATTTAGATTCGTATTTTAATTTTGATAAGTCATCTTTACAAATTCTTTCACAGTTTAACATTTCGGAAGGAGAATTAAAAAACTATAAACCCTTATATTCCTTGTCTAAATTTATTAAACTTTCTGATTTGGAAGATATTAAGTTTAATAATTTTCAAAATACGATTCAGATAAAAGATAGTAAGCTGTATATTCCAAAAATGCAAATTCAATCGAATGCAATAAATTTATTCATGTCTGGGGAGCATAGTTTTGCAAATAAATACAGCTATAGAGTAAATTTATTATTGTCGGAAGTTTTAGGAAAGAAAGCTCGAAAAAATAATCCTACCAATCCTGAATTTGGATTTGTAAAAGATGATGGAAGGGGTAAAACATCTCTATTTTTATTAATTAAGGGAGAGGGTGATGATATGCACATAAAGTATGATACAAAAAGTGTGAAAGAACAGTTAAAAAAAGATTTTAGAGATGAAAAAACCAACTTGAAAACGATTCTAAATGAAGAATTTGGACTGTTTAAGAAAGATTCTGCTGTTATCAATAATAAGAAAAAACCAAAAGAAAAAAGCACAAAGAATAATTTCCAAATAGAATGGGACGATGAATAAGAAATCTTTATGATGTGATAAATTATTTTGAAAATATTGAGCGAAGATGTTGGTTTTTATTAGCAATGTCCTATTTAATATTTGGATGTTTATGGTTGCTTAATGGATATATTACTTACCGTATAATTTTATCTTTTACAAGAGATGGTTGGCAATTTATGGAAGGTATTATTATTGCAATGTCTTTTGTTGTGACTATCCCTGCACTACTTTTCTCATTTTTGTCCATCCGAATGCTGATGAATAAGAATAGTAAAAAGAATTATTTCCCACTTATTATTGGAATTAATGGAGTGATAGTAGGTATTATTTTATACTCAGCAACCATTTGGTGGGTTTTTATTATTACTCTGAATTTGTTATTAGTGCTTTCATATTTTATTTGTAAAAATAGAAGATTAGACATTAAATCTAACCATATTAAGTCAGCCTCAGAGACATCAGAGAAATTAGAAACTTATACCAAAAGAGATTTTAGCATTGTCATTCTTTTCCAAATATTGGGGCTTATTTTATTGTTAATTGTTGCATTATCGTTGATTTTCCCCGTTTCTGATAAAGAAAGTTTATTTATCCAAAAAAATATTCTTGCATTTGTATTCTCAGTATTATTTTTATTTCATTTGGTACTAAGCTTTGCTTTTTACAATAAAAAGTATTGGGCATTAAACCTAAAATATATTGAAAGTTACATTAGTTTAGGTCTTGCAATATTAATATTCTTCTCTGCCATGATAACAGAAGGAGTTTCTTTATCAAGATCGTTTATTTTTTTGTTCTTCTTGTTTGTATTGCTGATAATTTTGCTCATATATTTGAATAGACTTTACAAAAAAATAAAGTTCTGATTCTTATCCAATAACGAGCAATTTTAGAAGTCTTTTTTAAAATCATTCTAAATAACAAATCTTTTGTTTAATTTTGTTCCAGAATTTTAATAAAAGAGAAAGATATAATGTTAAAACATATTGGAGTTTGGATAGTTGCTTTATTAATAACTTTAGGAGCGGCTATTTATCAAAGAACAACGGGGCCAACTTATCCTAAAAAAGTAAAAGTAGAATTTTCGGATTCTGAATATAGTTTAAAGCTTCTTAGAAGTCAAGAGATTGGTTCTCCGTGTTATTTAGATGTAGATTTAGCTGGAGAAGATATAGAAGCTACTATATTTTATAAACGTTTGGGTGTTGATGAGCCTTGGACAGAAACCATATTGAAGCCAAGAAAGAGTCAAGAAAAAGCCTTTTTCGGAAAAGGGAAAGATAAGGTTGTTTTATCTACCATTCTTCCTGAACAACCAGAAGCGGGAAAAATCCAATATTATTTAAAATTTAAAAAGAAAGAAGAAGTAAAATTTGTCGATAAAGATCAACCTATCGTAATACGATTTAAAGGTGCTGTGCCATGGTATATATTAGTGCCACACATTTTCTTTATGTTTTCGGCTATGTTATTATCCTCTGTAACAGCTATTTATTTTATTATAAAAGATTATGATAGAACGAAAAATTTTGGGATGCGTACGATTGGAGCTTTATTTGTGGGCGGAATGATTCTAGGACCAGTGGTTCAGAAATATGCCTTTAGTGAATTTTGGACTGGGGTACCTTGGGGCTGGGATTTGACCGATAATAAAACTTTGATTGCCTTTACTGCTTGGGTTATTGCTGCTGCTGTAAATTGGAAGTCGAACAAAAAACCAATTTTATTCTTTATAGCAACTATTGTTTTGTATATGGTTTATTCTATTCCTCATTCTGCATTTGGATCGGAATTAAATTACGAAACAGGAAAAGTTGTTCAAGGTTTAATTTTACCCTTGTTTTATTAAAAAGGAAACTATATTGTTCTAATACACAAAAGAGTCTGTTTCAATTTCGTAAAGAACGATCTGAAACAGACTCTTTTATTATATAATTCTATTCAATTTATTCAATAATTAAGCGTTCTTTAAAAGGGAGGAAAGTCATAAAGTCAGCATGATGAACTAAGTAAGCTTCGGTTGTTCTTTTAACCATATTTCCTTCGCCAGCATGAGTTGCAATGATATGCAAAACAGCTGCAGGAACCTCAGCTTCTTCGGCAATAGAAACCCCAGAAAAAGGATGACGTACATATTTCCCATAATCACCCTGAACAGCTTTTCCATTAGCATCTAAAACATATTCTAAAAGTTTACCAACATCGCACAAAATAGCACCAGCAATTAATACATCCATATCGGCTGTTAACTCGCCATGATACATGCTGTTAATTTTTTCGCCAGCATCTTTTGCAATATGCACAACAGATCGTTTATGATCCATAAATGTTACTTTTAAATCTGGTCCACAAAGAAGTGTAAAAGGAATCTCATCTAAATTTTTTGCTGTTAAGGCGCTTCTTTCTAATGCCAATTCCCAAGTTTTTTTAGTCTGAGCTCTTAGTTTTTCATCATTAATCCAAGCTAATTCTTCGCCCCAGAGTTCTTCTACGTTATTCATATTATTATTTTTTAGAACTTATTTTTTTATTTAAATTTAATTATAATTTTTTGTTAAAACCTTTCATCTTCTAGCAATTCTAACTCGTAATGATATTGTTCCCACTTGCGCATAATCTGTTCTAAACTTTTTTTATCGTTCTCGATAGAGGCGTATTTTTCTTGAAAATCATCGGAGTTTAGTTGAGCAGATTGCTCGGCTAATTCAAGATTTATTTTTTCAATATTTTTTTCTAAAGTAGAGATGTTGGCTTCGCAGTCGTCAATTTGTTTTTTTACTTTTCTGATATTTTTATCTAGGGCTTTTCTTTCTTCATAGGATAATTTCTCTTCGACTTTTTTCTCTTTTTTGGAAGTAGTTTTTTTTGCGTTTTTTTGTAATTTTTTAGCGCTTATATCTAATAGAGATTCTTTTTTAATTTTATCTATAAAGTCTTGAATACCAGATAGGTGTTCTTTTATTCCTTTGTTCTTAAACTCATAAATTTTATCGCATAAGCCATCTAAGAAATATCTATCGTGAGAAACAATAAGTAAAGTTCCATCGAATTTTTTTAGTGCTTCTTTCAGAATATCTTTGGTTAGTAAATCTAAGTGATTGGTTGGCTCGTCCATCACCAATAAATTGACGGGTTCTAAGAGTAATTTTGCCAAAGCCAAACGAGATTGTTCGCCCCCTGAAAGTACGCTAACTTTTTTATCAATATCTTCCCCTCTAAACAAGAATGCACCTAATATATCCCTAATCTTTTTTCGTATTTCTCCAACTGCAATATCATCAAGAGTTTCGAAAACAGTTTTCTTTTTATCTAAGAGTTCATCTTGGTTTTGGGCAAAATAACCGATCTTAACATTATGACCTATTTTTAGAATCCCAGAAAAATCATGTTCGCCAATAATCATGCGAGAAAGTGTGGTTTTTCCTTCGCCATTTTTACCAATAAAAGCAATCTTCTCGCCTCTTTCAATTACGAATTCCAAATCCTTTAATATTTCTTTATCGCCAAAAGATTTTCCTAAATTCTTGGCTTCAACAACCAAATTCCCAGAACGAGGCGACGGAGGGAAACGCAAATTGATAGCGGCTTTATCTTCTTCCTCAATTTCTATTCTTTCAACTTTTGCTAACTGTTTTATTCGAGATTGAACTTGCACTGCTTTAGTTGCCTGATAGCGGAAACGAGCAATAAAAGCCTCGGTTTCTTCTATCTTTTTTTTCTGATTTTCGTAGGCGGCAATTTGTTGCTGACGGCGTTCTTTTCGCTGTTCTATATAATTGGAGTAGGAGGTCTTATAATCGTATATTTTCCCTAACGATATTTCGATAGTTCGGTTGGTAATGGTATCCAGAAATTGTCTATCATGCGAAATGAGTACAATAGCGCCAACGTAGTTTTTCAAAAAAGTTTCTAGCCATTGAATAGATTCTATATCGAGATGGTTGGTTGGCTCGTCGAGTAATAATACATCGGGTTCTTGCAACAGAATTTTTACCAATTCTATTCGCATACGCCAACCCCCAGAAAATTCATCGGTTAGTCGATTAAAATCTGACGGAAGGAATCCCAAACCAATTAAAATTTTCTCTAGTTTTTCTTTTACTTGATAGCCTCCCAGAATATGGTGAGCATCGGTTAACTCCGTAACTTTTTGAATAATATCGGCATATTCTTTCGATTCGTAATCTGTGCGTTCGCCTAGTTGGTGGTTTAATTTTAAGAGTTTGGCTTCTATTTCGTTGATTTCTTTAAAAGCTGTTTCTGCCTCGGCAATTACTGTTTTTCCCGACTGATAGGTCATCTGTTGAGGTAAATAGCCAATTTTCAGATCTGCAGATTTAGATATACTACCTTGGTCTATTGGCTGTTGGCCAACTAATATTTTCAGGAGAGTCGATTTCCCTGCTCCATTTTTTCCAACTAAACCAATTTTAGCCTTTTTGTCGATTAAAAATGAAATATCGGAAAACAAATTGGTTCCGTTAAATGCTACAGAAATATTATTAATAGAAATCATAGTTGGCAAAAGTAACAAATATTATCGTAAGCAAAATGCTTAATATTTTCTATTTTTTTGACCTGAGATCTGTGTAATATTAGGGTTATATTTTTGTATTAATTCGTACTTGTTTGATGTATGAGTCAAATTTTAGAAAGAAAGATCTTGGCTTAGTTTTGTATTCATTGAGGATAATTTGTGCTTGTCTTAACGCATCGGATTTAATATAATATTTAATAGCTTTTCGGTATACTTTATTATCTAATCGGGGGTTTTTAATTTGTTGATAGATGGGTTTGTTGTTAGATTTAGTTTCGTTTACTAAATTCATTTTATGTTTTTCTTTGATATTAATCATACTTAAAAATTGCCAATGTTGGAACCAGATTGGAGCGTGATTGGATAATAGTTCGTAGCGATAACCCATATTGTAGATTTGCGATATCAATGCTTTGGAACGAATCTCGGCAGCAATTTTAAGTAAAATATTATAACGTTTATTGTAAGAGAAATTTTCAGGAATAGAGGCTATATATTGTTGAATTGAATCCAATTCTATTTCGGTATATTGGTTACGGAAAATAGATTCGCTAAATAGTTGTTCAGATATCTTAGAGATAGAATCGTTAGGGAATAGTATTTTTTGTTTGTAAAGTGTTAAAAGAGCAAAATCATATTGTCCGATAAGAGCGTAACTTCTAGACAATTCGTAAAATAGGAGACTATTAAGATAAGCACTTTTACCATAATATAAGATGCTATCGGCTCTATGTTCAGCATTGATAATATTCCCTTCTATAAGTTCTTTATTTTTTTGTTGATTAACAATTTGTAAATATTTAATTTCTGTCTGAGTACAAAATTGAGACCAAGAAACAATGGAAGATAGGAGTAATATAATGGATAAGAAATATTTCATCGTTATAATATTTTATGTTTTTGATTAAGAAATTAGAAGCTATAGCTGAAACTAAAACTAGGAATATAATCGTTATTTGGTGCACTTTTAAAACCTCTTTCTAATTTCAATTTAATTGCATATTTATAGCGAATATTTTCTTGTTTTCGTTCGAGAAGAGCTTTTCCATGGATCCAATCGTAAAGGTACGTTCCTATAATTATAGCTACCGAGGTTGTAAAAATAATATCGGAAGATTCTATAGTCCATTTGTCTGTAATTTGAATGGTGTTAGATTCTGTATTTGTACCGGTCAAAGAACCTAAGTAAGTGTTATCATTCATTTTATCTTCAATATATACACTCCCTAAACCAATGTATGCTATAGACCTAATTCCAATTAACCAATAGCCTATTTTATTATTTTTGGCTTTAAAATGGACATAACCTGGTACAATTACAGCATAGGCCATATCCATCATCCTAATTTCGCGAGACAAAACCTGGAATTCTTTAAACTGAACACTTTCGTGTAAATAAGGTAGTTTTACTTTATCGTCTTGTTTTTTCTGATATACATCGAAATCTTGAGCAAAAAGGTTTGAACTACAAAACAGTAATAAAAAGAGGAATAGACGCATCATATTATAAGTTTTAGTATTTCTCTCTACGAAAAAAATGAATTTTTGTTGGTTACAGAAAAGTATTTGTTTACAAATATACTATCATCTAGATATAATTTTATAGTAATTTAGGATATTTAATTTAGTTTTCTTAATAAATTATTTAGAATAAGTATAAATAACGTATATTTGTAGAAAAGATTAACAAGAATGGAAGAAGATAAATTGATTTGTAGCTGTTTCGATGTTTATAAAAGTGAGATATATAAAGCGATTAAAGGAAATGAGTTAACAAATTTACAAGAAGTAATGGATATAACGAGTGCAGGAACAGGATGTGGTTCTTGTCATGAATCTATTCAAGAAATTTTGGATGAAGTATTAGAAAACTAATAGTTTTTTATAGAAAAAGATAATGGTTATTTTTGTATAATAAAATAGGGATATGCACGAAATTATTCAAACCTCGTTAATGATAACAGTGTTTGTAATGTTGATGATGCTCATTATAGAGTATATCAATGTTCAAACTCGGGGGCAATGGAGCCAACCCTTGAAAGATAAGAAGTGGTTACAGATTGTTGTGGCAGCTTTGCTTGGTGCTGTTCCTGGTTGTTTGGGAGTTTATACAGTAGTTTCTCTATTTACGCACAAAATAGTTAGCTTCGGGGCTTTGGTTGCTGCCATGATTGCTACTTCTGGCGATGAGGCTTTTGTTATGTTTGCCATGATGCCTGAAAGAGCTTTGTGGTTGACGATAATAATATTTATTATTGCTATTCTTGCAGGTTTTATGACTAATATTATATACAAGAATGTTGAGTTTTTGCATTCCGCAGATCATCATTTTCATGTTCATAAAGAAGAAAGAAAATGCAATTGTTTTAATAAAGAAATTATTCTAAATAATTTTAAAGCGTTAAATTTTTTTAGAGCTTTAATTTTGACAGGCTTGGTATTGTTTTCCATTAATCTAATTTTGGGTAGCGATAGTCATGATCATGGTTTTAACATTAATAATCAGGTATTTAGCAAACCTGCTTATTCTAAAAATATTTCTCCTGATAGTATTGTTATTTCTTCTCCAGCCTTGCTTAAAACTATGTCGGAACAAGTCGAGCAGAATCATGAAAATTCAGAATCGGGTATGAATTTCCCCAAAATAATCTTTATTATTTTAAGTGCGTTTTCTATTTTTATTTTAATCACAGTTCCTAATCATTTTGTCGAAGAACATGTCTGGAATCATGTCATAAAAAAACACTTTCTAAAAATATTTCTTTGGACGTTTGGAACTTTACTTCTCATCTTTATCGTCAAAAATTATCTAGATTTAGATATGGCTCAATTTGCAAAAGATAATCTATGGATGATTCTGATAGCAGCAATATTAATAGGAATAATTCCAGAATCTGGACCTCATATGATATTTATTACGCTGTTTGTTTCGGGTATGATTCCGATGAGTATTTTGCTTGTGAACTCTATTGTTCAAGATGGGCATGGTTCTTTGCCTTTATTTGCAGAAAATAAAAAGGCGTTTACGCATATGAAGTTGGTAAATATGGCTGTTGGATTACTTGTTGGCGTTGCAGGACTTTTGTTTGGATTTTAATTTTTACAAAATTTATTAATAAGAGGATAAGCTTCTTCTAATCCTAATTCTCCAGCTTTACTCAAACTTTTGCAAGCGGCTTCTTGGTCGTGAATTCTAATTTGAATCAAGGCTCTATTAAATAAGGCCCACTTTAAATTATTAGCTTGTTGCAAGGATTTGTTATACCAAAAAAGAGCGTCAATAAAATCTTGATGTATAGCATATGCATTTCCTAGATTATACTCAATCATTACATCATTATCAAGGCTTGTAGCAATACTTAAATCGTGAATAATCTTTTTTTCATCGATGATTGGGAGTAATCGAGTGGTTTTCTTATTAGTGCTCAATCTTCCATCCATCGAAAGGTTTTTAGAAGATCGGTCGTCAATATCTGCTAAGAAATCGTTAAGTTTCGAATTAAAATACGCTCTATTAACGTAGGCATAAGCGAAATTTGGATTTAATGCAATAGATTTACTCAACTGTTCGTTGGCATTATTAAAATCATTCTTCAATCCATAACAAGTTCCTAAAATAAAATAATTGAAATATGATATTTTTTTCTGTTTGTAGTGTCGAATTAGGCTATCGAGATTGGCATTGGGAGATGTTAAATAGTAAACCATTTGATGGATGTTTCCGTCTACTGTTATTTCGTTGAAATTATCGTAAAGAATATTGTTATATTGCGGTTGACGGATAAAGAAAAAGACATCAGGAAATAGATTCAAATCAAAATCTTTGTATTGAACACGCTGATTTTTAACTTTTTCTACATTAACAAAATCAGACTCAAAATCCACAATTTTTGCCAGTAATAGAGAATCGTTTTTAACATCTTTTTTAAGAGAGTCGCTTGCTATTAAGTTTTGATAAGCCAAATAATCGGTATTGGCTTTTACTTGTTGGTTCATTTGCTCGTATACACGTGCTCTTAATTGGTAGGCTTTGGGGTACGAAGGGTAAATTTCGAGAGTTTTGTTTAAATCGGCAATGGCTAATTTATTTTGTTTATTATTGTAGTATTCTAAAGCTCGGGCAAAGTAAATAAGAATATTTTGTGGATTGATATTGATGGCTTGTGTATAATCGTCGATAGCATCCTGCCATTGCCCCATTTCGCTTTTTAGCACTGCTCTGTTGTAATACACCAACGCATTCTCGGGGTCTAAATTTAGAACCTTATTATAATTTTCTAGAGCTTCTTCGTATTTCTTTTGTTTAGATAAAATATTGGCTTTATAATAAAATGCTAAGGGATTATTTTTATCTATTTTTTGAGATTGTTCGATGTCTTTATAAGCTCCTTCGAGATTCTCTCGTTTATATTTAAGTAAAGCCCGTCGAAGGTAGGCGGAACTCATAAATGGATTAAGTTTGAGAGCTTTATTGACATTAGATAAGGCTTCTAAATCGTCGCCTTTTTCTTCGTAGGCCAACGATAGATTAAGGTAGGCTTCAGGAATATCTGAACGTAGAATAATGGTACTGTCTAAATCGTTAATAGCTTCATTTGTCTGCTGTAGATGCAAATGTGTTACGCCTCTATTGAGATAAATATAAGCATCGTAAGGTGATAGACGTAGGGCTTTATCGAATAATTTGAAGGCTTGAGAATAATTTCCAATTCGATCTTCGGTAATTCCTAAATAGTGATATGCATGGCTATAAAAAGGATTTAAAAGAATGGTAGTTTGGAAATCTTTTCTTGCACCTTGTAAGTCATTTAAATTAAATTTGGAAATTCCTCTAAAAAAGAATGCTTCTTGTGTTTTGGGACGGCTTTCTATAACTTTGGTAAAAATCTTAATGGCTTCAAAATACTGATCTGTGGCTAACTTTTGTCTGCCTTGAACCATTAATGTGTTGGTGTTGAGTTGCGAAAAGCTAATATTGTGAAAAACAAAAAAGCTTACAATTAATAGAATAAATTTGAAGTATCGGAAACGAATCTGCATTAATAATGATTTAATAATAGAGGAATATCGATGATGATATAACGTTTATAAAAGTAAAATATTATTTGATTCAATAATACTTAAAGTAGCAAAACAATGGTTTGTTTTTTTAATCCTGTTCGGAGATATTTAATTCTCCCGTGCTTGTATTGAGTTAATAAATTTAGTTTTTATTATAGCTCGACAGCTTTACCCCGAGGATATTGATTATTAAAAAGCCCTTACCCATAAAGGTAAAGGCAAAATTTTTGTGAAGAAATCTACTTATAGTTTGAATTCGAGATTTAAGAAAAACCAATTTACCGCATCTGCATCTGCAACAGTAGAGATTGCTTGACGATAATTAGCAGATATTTTAACTGTTTTTATGGGTTTATATTGAATTCCGATTAAAGCTAAATCTTCGTCTTTATTGATATTCCAAGCTTGATCTTCTATATGTCCAGCACCATCGTTTATTATATTTGATTGCGATTTATCGTAACGTGCAAAAACTTCATATTTTTTATTGATGATGTATGTGGTGTAAAATGAATATCCAAACATATTGTGATCTTTTGAAAAGTGGTTGTTCATTTGATAATTGTACTCTCCAGCAATTCTAATTTTATCTTTGAATTTATAAGCTAATAAGACGGCAATATTCTGACGATTAATGTCTGGTTTAGAGCTAATATCGTAATATGTTCGGAAAGTAATAGATTTTATATTAATTGTAGTTCCAAGACCAGCTCGATAAGTGCCTGTTGGATCTACGTGTTTATAGCCTTCGCCATTTTGTACGATTGCATCGATGCTAATTATTTTATTGATTTTATAATCGACACTTAATCCTAAATCAGCACTTCCATTATACTTGTATTCGTCTTGAAACGATTTTTGTAGATATCGGTATCCCCAGAAAGCTTCCTGAACTTTAAATTGGGTAGTGGCTATCAGACCTACATGTGCGGAAAATTTATTTTTGTGATATGTTAATTCTGCAATTTTTAGAAAAGCTTCATATTTGCCAGAATGGTTCCCAACATCCATTTTCATTTTGATTCCAAATGTTTTCGACAGCGTAGATTTGTAACCTAAATATGCTCTTTTTATTTCCATTCCATCAGTAGCTCCTGTTTGTTCGTTGCCACCTAAGTTTGAATTGTAATTTGCAAAAACTCTTACAATAGCTTTCCCCTCAGGTTTAAATTCAGAATGGTCTGTGTTTTCTTGCGAGAATGCACTTACAACGAATGTAATAAGTGTAAAGAATAATAAGCTTTGTTTTTTCATCATAAAGATTAATTTATATAAATGTACAATAATAAATAATTGCTCCAAAACTAAAATAAATAAGTTTCAGTTGTATACTTTATGTTAAGACTTAACATTAACTTAACATTAACTTGATATACAAACAATAACTTAACATTAATTTAATATTGTAATATCAGATAAGTATTTTTTCTTCCTTTTCTTTGCTTCGAAAATTAAAATTTAAGAAAATGGATAATATTTATTTAATTATTGTAGGGGTTTTATTTGCATTAGCTATTTCCGATTTAATTGTAGGAGTTAGCAACGATGCGGTAAACTTTTTGAACTCTGCACTAGGTGCAAAAGTAGGTTCGTTTAAAGTAATTATGCTCGTGGCAGCATTGGGTGTATTAGTTGGGTCTGTTTTTACAGACGGAATGATGGAGGTGGCTCGTAAAGGAATCTTTCACCCAGAATACTTCTACTTTTCAGAAGTTATGACCATATTTCTGGCGGTTATGATTACGGATATTATTTTACTCGATACTTTTAATTCGTTGGGTTTGCCAACTTCGACAACTGTTTCAGTAGTTTTCGAATTATTAGGTTCGGCAGTAGCAGTTTCAATTCTTAAACTTTCATCTGGAGAGCAATTAATTACTTTAGAGAATGGTTCGCAAAAAGTAGCAACTTTAATCGATTATATTAATACCGAAAAAGCCATGACAATAATTGGAGGAATATTACTTTCTGTGGTTATTGCATTTACAGTAGGAGCAATAGTTCAGTGGTTTACACGGTTATTGTTTACGTTCAATTACGAAAGAAAGCTAAAGTATTTTGGTGCTATTTGGGGAGGCTTGGCCATTACAATTATTACTTATTTTATTGTGATAAAAGGAGCTCATCATGCTAGTTTTATGTCGAAGGAGACTAAGCATTTTATTGTAGATAGTTGGTATTATATCATATTAGTAAGTTTTGTGGTATGGACTATTTTATTACAAGTTTTAACCTTAGTTTTTAAAAGATTTAATATTTTACAATTGATTGCCATGGTTGGAACTTTTGCTTTAGCTCTTGCTTTTGCAGGAAACGACTTAGTCAATTTTATTGGAGTGCCATTAGCAGGTTTTCAGGGATACAATATTTTTCATACTGCACAAATTCTCGATCCATCTGTTAGTCCCGATACATTCTTAATGACAGCTTTAGCAGGGAAAACTAAAACAGATATGTATTTGCTGGTTATTGCAGGATTAATAATGGTGGCTACTTTATACCTTTCTAGAAAAGCAAAAAATGTCGTTAAAACATCACTTGATTTATCTCGCCAGTCGGAAGGAGATGAACGTTTTGGTTCTTCTTTATTTGCACGTAATTTAGTTCGGGGCGCATTAAAAACAGGAGAAACTATTAATATGTTCTTACCAAGCCGATTAAGAAACTATATAGATAGAGGCTTCGACCAGACTCAATTTAAAGCTAAACAAGCACAAGATCCTGAGCCTCCTGCTTTCGATATGCTCAGAGCATCGGTAAATCTTGTAGTAGCAAGTGCATTAATTTCTTTTGCAACCTCATTAAAATTACCACTTTCTACAACTTATGTAACCTTTATGGTTGCAATGGGAACTTCGTTAGCCGATAGAGCTTGGGGTCGTGAATCTGCAGTGTATAGAATTACAGGTGTGCTTTCGGTAATTGGAGGATGGTTTTTTACTGCATTCTCAGCATTTACAGTTGCTTTTATTATTGCAAATATTATTTCTTGGGGAGGAACGTGGGCAATTGGAGCATTAATAATTCTAGCGTTATTTTTAATTTATAAATCGCATGCGGTATACAATAAGAATAATTCTAAAAAAGAGTCCAATGAGTTATCTGTGAGCGAAATAAAAGATGAGAATATTCTTGAAAAATGTACTAATAATGTTCATGATACCTTATTCTCGGTTTCTGATATTTACAAACATTTAGTAAGTGGAATAGAATTAGAAGATCGTAAAAAACTAAAAATAGTAAAAAATGAAGTGAAGGTGTTAAATCATCAAGCTAAAACGTTAAAAGATAATGTTTATAAGGTGCTCAAGCAATTAAGAAGAGAGTCTATTTCCGAAAGCCATCATTACACACAGGTATTAGATTATCTTAGAGAAACAGCTCATGCCTTTACATACATGGTTCAGCCAGCATTCGAGTATTTTGAGAATAATCATACCCCTTTAATCGATGTACAAATTAATGAATTAAAAAGGGTGAGTGCATCAGTCGATGATTTTAATAAATTTGTTTTATCGGTGATAGATAACAGTAATTTTTCGCAAATGGATCAAGTATTATCGAAACAAGAGGAATTGTTGAAATTAATAGAGACTTATCGTAAAACTCAGATGAAACGATTGAAGCACGAAGAGGTGGGAGCAAAGAACTCAATGTTGTACTTAGGAATACTTCACGAAACAAAGAATTTATTATTGCATATTGTTAATTTAACAAAGGCTCAAAGAGATTTTGTAGAGAATGCAAATAATTAGAAACAAATCATTCATAAATGAGCAGTTTAGTAATTTGTACTAAGCTGCTTTTTTATTTAGTAAGATGATGGATATGTATTGCTATTGTATAGCATATTTTTTTCTGAATATTTCCTATACATATCAAATAGTTTTTATAAAATTTTACGTTCTTTTGTGTACAATATTAAAACAAATACAATGGAAAATATTTATCTAATTTTAGTTATTATATTATTTGCTTTAGCCATATCTGATTTGATAGTTGGAGTAAGTAACGATGCTGTTAATTTTTTAAATTCAGCGATTGGTTCAAAAACAGCTTCTTTTAAAGTAATAATGGCTGTAGCTTCGGTAGGTATTTTTGTTGGAGCTACTTATTCGACAGGAATGATGGAAGTGGCTCGTAAAGGAATATTTCATCCCGAGCTGTTTAATTTTCAAGAAATAATGGCCTTGTTTTTGGCCGTAATGATAACCAATATTTTACTTTTAGATTTATTTAATACCTTTGGCTTACCAACCTCAACAACTGTATCTATTGTATTTGGTTTATTGGGTGCAGCTGTAGGAATAGCATGGTTAAAAATCCATATAGATCCTACTGCAAATCAAGAATTATCAAATTATATTAATTCGGGTAAAGCACTGCAGATTATTTTTGGAATCTTACTTTCAGTAGTTGTTGCCTTTACTGTTGGGGCTATTGTTCAATGGTTATCGCGTTGGCTATTTTCTTTTAATTATACCAAGCGATTCAAATATTTTGGTTCACTTTGGGGAGGTATTGCTATTACATCTATTACATATTTTATTATCCTTAAGGGATTAAAAGGTTCACCATACGCATCGCATATTATGTCCGATGGTACGACTCTTTTTCATTGGGCGCAAAACAATGCCATTAATATTTTATCCGTCAGTCTATTAATATGGACTGTGATTTTGCAGATATTGTTATTCTTAAAAGTAAATATTCTAAAAATAATAGTCCTTACAGGAACTTTTGCATTAGCCCTTGCCTTTGCGGGAAATGATTTAGTTAACTTTATTGGCGTGCCTCTTGCAGGATTTAATGCTTTTAACTATTGGTCGGCTGCTGGCGCACCAGACCCCGCAATTTACGATATGGCTGCTCTTACAGGAAAAGTACCTACCGAAATTTATATTTTAGTAATTGCTAGTTTGGTAATGGTTGTAACACTTTTGGTTTCTAAGAAAGCTAAAAAGGTGATAAAAACCTCTTTAGATTTAAGTCGTCAAGACGAAGGAGAAGAAAAATTTGGTTCTTCGATGATGGCTAGAAATTTAGTTGGAGTTGCAATAAAAACTGGGGAGACTATTGATTATATCATTCCTAGTTTTATTAAGAAATCGTTGACTAAGCAATTCGATACTCAACTGATGAAGAAGGAATTGGCCAAACAACAAGATCCTCCTGTTTTTGATATGATTAGAGCAACAGTCAACTTAGTCGTTGCAAGTATATTAATTTCGATAGGAACATCTTTCAAATTACCTTTATCTACAACCTATGTTACTTTTATGGTGGCCATGGGAACATCTTTGGCCGATAAAGCTTGGGGCAGAGAATCTGCTGTATATAGAATTACAGGTGTGCTTTCTGTAATTGGTGGGTGGTTTTTCACTGCCTTATCTGCTTTTACAGCTGCATTTATTGTTGCAATAATTATTTCTTGGGGAAGTTTTTATGCTATTGTTGTGGTCTTATTGCTTTCTTTATACTTAATGTATAAATTCCATATCACTACAAAAATTAAAGAAGAAAGAGAAGAAAATATCTCTAGAATGAATGAAAATATTAAAGATGAGAATATTTTAGAACAATGTACTAATAATGTTCACGATACTTTGTATTCGGTATCAGATATTTACGAAAACCTTATTATTGGTATCGATACTAGAGATAAAAAGAGACTAAAGGAGGTTACTAACGAAGTGAAGGTATTAAATATTCAAGCTAAAACCTTGAAAGATAACGTTTATAAAGTACTTAAGAAATTACGAAAAGATTCAGTATCTCAGTCGCATCATTATGCGCAAGTTCTCGATTATTTAAGAGAAACTGCACACTGTTTTACTTATATGTCGAGTCCTACCTTAGAATATTTCGAAAATTACCATACCCCATTAATTGACGTTCAGATTAATGAACTTAAAAAGGTTAGCCGTAAATTCAAAATCTTTAATAAGTTTATTCTTTCTATGATAGAAAACAGCAGTTTCTCGCAAATGGACGAGGCTTTGGATCAACAAGAAAGTTTGCTTGCGTTAATAGAAACGTATAGAAAAACTCAAATGAAACGATTGAAGCACGAAGAAGTTGGAGCTAAAAACTCGATGTTGTTCTTGGGTTTATTGCACGAAACCAAAAACTTGATGTTGCATATTATTAACTTAACGAAAGCTCAAAGAGATTTTGTGAATAATGCTGATAACTAAGACTTACTAAAGATTAGATATTAATCCCTTCATTAGATAATATTTTCTGATGAAGGTTTTTTTTGCTTACTTTAATCGATTTTTATAGCAACGACCAACTTTATATGTCTGTTACCAAACACAAGGGGGAATAGAATGGTTAAACTAAAAAATAGTTATATGAGAACATTATTAATTTTTGCATTAACATTATTATTAATTGCACCTTCTTTTGGGCAAAATCAAAATATATCAGTAGGTAATGTATTTGACGGAGAACCATATTTGTCAATAAATCCTAATAACTCGCAACATATTGTTGTAGCGTGGATGGGCTGGAAACAAAACAATCGACTTGTTATAAAAACAAAAGTAAGTTTTGATGGCGGACAAAATTGGTCTGTAACAAATAATTTACCTCATACAATTAGCGCATATACATCTGCCGATGTTTCTCTTGAGTTCGATAATAACGGGAATGTATATGCATCATATATCGATTTTACTGGTTACGATGTAAGTCCGTTAAATGGTGGAATTTTTGTTTGTAAGTCAACTGATAGTGGATTAACTTGGGGTAATCCTATTGAAGTAATTACATTAAACTCAGATACTAACAAAAACCCAATAGACCGACCATGGATTTCTATTGACCAATCAAGCGGTGTAAACCAAGGGAATATCTATATAACCTCTATGAATGCAAAAGGTGCAACAGCCGATTACAATCCATACTTAATGGTTTCTACCGATGGTGCAAATAGTTTTAATCAGTGGAGATATCTCGACACCACAAATTGGCTTGCTGGATCATATATTCCACAACCAATGCCTACTAATTGCGTATCTGCAAACGGAACTTTTTATGCTGTATATCCAAGCTATGTCCCATCTCAATCGCTTTATGCTCAATTTATTTTGGCAAGTTCAACTGATGGAGGAAACAGTTTATCTCACAATAGCATTTTTCTCTCAGCCACAAGCGTTACCGATAGCTTAGCAAAAACAGGTTACCTGATAAGAGCCAACCCTGCTGATGCAAATCATTTGGTATTTTTTTATTTAGATGTAACTTATGGTGATATTGATGTGTTTATGCGTGAGAGTACAGATGCAGGAGTAAGTTGGTCAACAGCAACAAGAATAAATGACGATCCTATTGCTAATAATAGAATGCAAGATTTGCTTTGGGCAGATTTCGATAACGATGGAGACCTTTTAGTTTCTTGGAGAGATAGACGAAATGAAACAGATTCAACTTATACCACCTCGTCAGAAATATGGGGAGCAGTCCGAAGCAAAGATTCTACTAATTTTTCTACGAACTTTCAACTTTCAGACAATGCTGTTGCCTATGATACTATATTGGCTTTTTCCGGAAATGATTTTATGTGTATAAAATTAGTAGATGATACATTAAATGCTGTATGGGGAGATACCAGAAACGGAAAATTGAACATTTGGTATCAACGAATGTCTATGACTGGAGTGTTATTATCAACCCAACAATTATCTTCTGAATATATTTCTGATATTAGAATATTTCCTAATCCGTCAACTTCAAGTGTAACTATAAAAGGTAGGAATTTAAATAAAGTAGTCATCATTAGTGAAAGTGGAAAAGTTATGTTAATAAAACAAGGGTTAAATGGTATCGAAAACTTAGTTGTTAATTTAAGTGATTTATCTAAAGGAATATATTTTGTTCAAGTAACCACATCCAAAGGAATAATTATAAAAAAAATAATAAAATATTGAAATACGTTTGTTAACACATAATATAAAAAGATGGGCTGAAAGTGGCAGATATAAACGTATTAACATTAAATAAACGATGTAATAAATTGAAAAATTTGAGTTTCAAAATGTCCAAAATTTTATATCTATTGTGTAAGAATTATTGGAGAGTAAATAGTTATCTAAGTTGCTTAGAGATTGTTTAATCTTATTGATATTTTTAATAAAAAAATAAGGAAGCCAAGCGACTCCCTTATTTAATATGAAAAAAACTACTAC
>JAMOQL010000023.1 GCA_027064025.1 Bacteroidales bacterium | reverse complement strand
CGGTTTAAAAACCTTCTTTGCTCCTCTTCTTGGACTCGAACCAAGGACCCTCTGATTAACAGTCAGATGCTCTAACCAGCTGAGCTAAAGAGGAAGGTTAGAAACGCCTTCTATTCTGAAAACGCGATGCAAATGTATATGCTTTTTCAAATATAAACAATATATTTGCATAAATTTTTCTGAAAAAAAATCAGAAATTATTTAAAACACTGAATTTCAAAAAAATAGCACAACAATAAAATATTAAAATCACAGTAAATCATGAAAAAGATTATAGGATTGGGTAATGCAATTGTCGATATGATGACAAAATTACCAAACGAAGACTTCTTAAACGACAATAATCTCCAAAAAGGAGGTATGTTTTTAGTAGAAGAAGATGCCATTAACAATGTTTTAGAAAACACAAAAGACTTATCCCCTATTCAAACATCTGGAGGAAGTGCGGCAAATACCATACATGGATTAGCAAAATTAGGAAGTCCTGTTGCTTATATTGGTAAGGTTGGCGAAGATAAAGTAGGTCAGTTTTTTGTCGAAGATTTAAAAAAATCAGGAATTGAAACTAAACTTTTTTACAGCACTACACCTTCAGGGCTAGCAGCAGCATTAATTACTCCTGATTCGGAACGCACATTTGCTACTTTCTTAGGTGCCGCTGTAGAAATGACTCCTGATGATATTTCAGAAGAATTATTCGAAGGTTATGACATCTTACATATCGAAGGTTATTTAGTCTTTAATCAAGCGTTAATTGAAAAAGCCTTAAAAACAGCAAAAGCTAAAGGTTTATTAATATCTATAGATATGGCTAGTTTCAATGTTGTTGAAGCTAACTTAGATTTTCTTAAAGATATGATTGCAAAATATGTTGACATTGTTTTCGCTAACGAAGAAGAATCTAAATCATTTACGGGACTCGAACCAAAAGAAGCCTGCGAAGCCATTGCTAAAGATGTCAAAATATCTGTTGTAAAAATAGGAAAAGAGGGTGCATACATAAAAGACGGCTCAAACGACACCATTTTAGCCCCTGCCTTTAAAGCGAATAGTATTGATACAACTGGCGCTGGAGATTCATACGCAGCTGGTTTCTTATACGGATATACTAATGGTGCATCTCATTACAACAGCTCTAGAATTGGAGCCCTGATTGCTGGTAAAATTATCGAAAATTTGGGAGCTAAAATGCCAGATAATCAATGGGATGAAATTATGCCTCAGATTAAAGAAATGCTTAACTAAATATTATTAAACTTAATCTTTAAAGAATGTCCGAAAAAGAAATTGTAGTAAGTGGAATTCGACCAACAGGAAACCTCCACCTTGGAAATTATTTTGGTGCAGTAAAAAATTTCATTAAAATGCAGCACGACACTAATGCTCATTTTTTTATTGCCGATTATCACTCTCTTACAACCCATCCCACTCCTGCTGACTTGCACAACAATGTAAGACAAGTGTTAGCCGAATATTTAGCTTGCGGACTAGATCCAGAAGTCGCTACTATATATTTACAAAGCGATTTACCAGAAACTGCAGAATTATATTTATTATTAAATATGAATGCTTATCTCGGCGAACTTGAAAGAACAACTTCTTTTAAAGATAAAGCCAGACAACAACCCGAAAATGTAAATGCAGGCCTATTAACTTACCCAGTACTTATGGCTGCTGATATCATCATTCATGGGGCAAAAAAAGTTCCTGTAGGAAAAGATCAAGAGCAAAATTTAGAAATGGCTCGTAAATTTGCAAAACGTTTCAACAGAATGTATAATGTAGATTATTTCGAAGAACCCATACCTTACAATTTTGGCGAAGAACTAGTGAAAATTCCAGGTTTAGATGGATCTGGGAAAATGGGAAAATCGGAAGGCAATGGCTTATTTTTAATAGATGACGACAAAACCATTAGAAAAAAGGTAATGAAAGCTAAAACAGATTCTGGACCAACATTCGAAAATTCTGAAAAGCCGCAAGAAATTAAGAATTTATTTACCATTGCTAATATTGTGTCCTCGCAAGATACCGTTAAGTTTTTTGACGATGCTTACAATAACTGCTCTATTAGGTATGGTGATTTCAAGAAACAATTGGCTGAAGATATTATTACATTCAATACGCCTATAAGAGAAAAAATAGCCGCTATTTATGCTGATGAGGTATACCTTAGCAAGGTTGTAAAGATGGGAGCCGAAAAAGCAAGAATTGGAGCTACAAAAACAATAAAAGAAGTTCGTGAAATAATTGGTTTCAAACCTTTCTAAGAGATACTATTAATTCAAAGAGAGAAATTTTGATAAGCAAATAATGGCTATTAAGTTTTTTCTCTTTGTTTTACTTAGGGGACTTCTAAAAATCGATTAACTAATTCCTTTATAAATTCAATACGAATTTGCTTTAGTATCAAAAGCGTCTCTTAAACCATTACCCACTAAAATAAAAGCAAGGACAAGGAGCATAATAGCCAAACCTGGAATTATTGCCATATACTCTGCACCATCGAAAACAATATATCCATAATTCTCTTTTATCATGGTTCCCCATGATGGAGTTGGAGGTTGAACACCAATCCCTAGAAAACTCAGTCCTGCTTCCATCAAAATGGCAGAGGCAAAATTAGCTGCTGAAATTACGATAATTGGACTTAATACATTTGGAATAATATGCTTCCTGATAATCCGTGAATGAGAATAAGCTAAAGCTTTTGCCGCTTCAATATATTCCTTCTCCTTAATACTTAAAACCTGACCTCGAACTACTCTTGCAACTTCAACCCACATGGTCATGCCCACGGCAATAAAAATCTGTACAAAACCTTTTCCAATGGCCAAAGTAATTGCAATAACCAAGAGCAAGGTTGGAATAGACCAAGTCACATTAATTATCCACATAATAAAAGCATCTACCTTACCCCCAAAATAGCCAGCAAGAGCTCCCAAGCTCATTCCAATTAACAGCGAAATTAATACAGAAATTAATCCCACACTTAAAGATACTCGAGAACCAATTACCAATCGGCTCAAGATATCGCGTCCAAATTTATCTGTACCCAACCAAAATATCCTTTGTTCTATAAAATCTTTAGTTTCGAAATGATAAATTTTAGATTGTGGAATCACTTGATAAAACGATTCTAACAAGCTATCTTTTGTAAATTCTTTTACTCTAACATCCTCTCCCTCCGTCTCATAAGACAAGTATGGCATTAATTGATAAGATTTATTTTCACCTACAAAAAGTTCTGATAAAAATCCATGTTTCTCTAGTGCATTTAATCTTTTAATTTTAATAAAATTAACCTTAGAACCAGGTTTTAACATCGAAATTTCAAGAATTTGCTGATTAGCATCTGGCGTATTATCAGAAATAAAAACATAACCAAATATTGAAAGAAAGGTAATAAAAATAACAAACGAAAGACTAATCATGGCCAGTTTATTCTTCCGAAACCGTAACCATGCCAATTGATTTAATGATTTATTCTGAATCTTTTTTGACATATTCAATCAATATTTTCTTCCTTTCCACTCAAACCCAATAAATTGAGAGAAGATTCCCACAAAACTAATATAAAAAGGGTATAGCAAAGAAAGAAAAGGGAAATAGATTAACAAATCAATCCGTTTATAAAATCTTAATATTGGAAATAATAAAGCGTAATCGGCTAACATTTTTGCAACTAATACAACTATTAATAAATGTTTATTATTAGCAGAAACAAATACCCCAAGCACTAATCCTAAAATTAGGAAATTGATAATAGCAACTAATAAGCCCACCAAAATAGTCTGTTTATCTTTATAAAATCTGCTTTTCGACGCCCAGCGAATCCGCTGCATAAAGAACGATTTTATACTAGTTTGAGATTTTGTTGTAACAGTCGCCTCTTTTGAATTTAAATAATGAACCTGATTTGAACCATATTTTTTTTTAACATAAT
>JAMOQL010000022.1 GCA_027064025.1 Bacteroidales bacterium | reverse complement strand
AAAAAAATATCATCCCCAGAACATAATTTTAATTTTAACAAATCTCTATTCTTAATAATTTCCTTTGGATAAATCAAATTAGCAGCATTAGCCAAAATAGGAGACCCAACTCCTGTTAAGCCCACTGTTGTCATCATAAGTGAATAAAAATCTAACTCCTGCAGATACGAAAAAAAACTGTCTCCTTTTTTATAAATTACTGGTGCTAAAAGTAATTTTGGCTTATACCTATTAATGTATCTATTTATGCTCATCAGCCAATTTTGTGCAATTCTGCAATCGGCATCCGTTTGAATAATATATTCGTTCTTTGCTATGTTTAGTGCTGTTTGAATAGCTGATTTTTTACCTTTCCCCGAATTTTTAATTAATCTTAAATTCTCATTTGTTTCCGCACTAACCAAATTCCAAGAATTATCCTCAGAAAAATCATCTATAACAATAAGCTCGAAATATTCTTTTGGATAATCCTGAAATTTAATATCTTCAATTATTTTTAAAATGTTTTTTTCCTCATTCCGTATCGGAATAATAATAGAGTACGATAAATGATTTTGATTTTTGCTTAAAGGTTGCTTTTCCAAAACCCTATACCAACCCATAATGACCATGCCACTAAAAGCAAAATAAAGCGTTAATATTATTAACAAACCTATATACAAAGCTGACCAAATCATTCAATCAGCTTTGCATTTTTAACCTTTTGTTTCATCAATGCTATGTCTACAACATCCATAATATCTTCTACAAAATGAAAATCTAGCCCTTTAATATAATTCTGGTCTATCTCTTTAATATCCTTGGTATTTTCTTTAGATAATATGATATTCTTAATTCCTGCTCGTTTTGCGGCAAGAATCTTTTCTTTTATGCCTCCAACGGGTAAAACTTTTCCTCTTAATGTTATCTCACCAGTCATTGCCAAGTGCTTATTAACTTTTCGTTGAGTTAATGTCGACACCAATGACGTTACCAAAGTAATTCCAGCCGAAGGACCATCTTTGGGAGTTGCTCCTTCTGGGAAATGAATATGAATATCCCATTTATCAAATACTTCGTGAGGAATTGATAATGCCTCGGAATGAGCTTTTATATAATTCATAGCAACCGAAACCGATTCTTTCATTACATCACCCAAATTACCAGTTATTGAAACTTTTCCTTTTCCTTTACTAATACTCGATTCCACATACAAAATAGTTCCACCAACAGATGTCCATGCCAAACCTGTTACCACACCTGCATATTCATTACCTTCGTATACATCGTTAGAAAACTTTGCAAAACCAAGAATATCTTTCAATTCTTCTTTAGTTAATTTTACGTTATACTCTTCTTCCGAAACAATTCGTTTTGCAATATTTCTAGAAACCTTCGCAATTGTTTTGTCTAACAAACGGACTCCACTTTCACGTGTATAATCTTCAATTATTTTTCTGATAATAGGCTGCGATAAAGAAAGTTGAGATTTTTTTATTCCATGTTCTTTTAACTCTTTTGGAATCAAATGTTTTTTAGCAATTTCAATCTTTTCTTCTAACAAATAGCCACTTACCTCTATCATTTCCATTCTATCGCGAAGAGGAGCTGGAATCGCACCAACATTATTGGCTGTCGCAATAAATAGCACACTCGATAAATCATAATCTAAATCTAAGAAATTATCATGAAAAGTATTATTTTGCTCAGGATCAAGAACCTCTAAAAGAGCCGACGAAGGGTCTCCATGAGCAGATTGTGCTAATTTATCAATCTCATCTAAAACAAACACTGGATTATCAGATTTCGCTTTCTTTATATTCTCAATTATTCGTCCTGGCATTGCACCTATATAAGTTCTTCTATGTCCTCTAATCTCACTTTCGTCGTGCAATCCACCCAAAGACATTCTCACATATTTCCTACCTAAAGATTCTGCAACAGACTTCCCTAATGAAGTTTTACCAACTCCTGGAGGACCATACAAACAAATAATTGGTGTTTTTAAATTCTTTTTGAGTTTCAATACCGCTAAATACTCAATTATTCTATCCTTTACATCTACCAGCCCAAAATGATCTCTATCTAAAATCTTTTGTGCTCGTTTTAAGTCAAAATTATCATTCGTTTTTTCGTTCCATGGTAAATCCAGCATCACTTGCAAGTAATTTAACTGAATAGAATATTCCCCTATCATTGGATTCATTCTTTTCAATTTCGAAAGCTCTTTTTCAAAATGTTTTGATATTTCTTTTGACCATTTCTTATTAGATGCTTTCTCGCTTAACTCTTGTGCATCATGTTCAACAGGACTCCCTCCCAACTCATCTTGGATGGTTTTCATCTGTTGATTTAAAAAATATTCACGCTGCTGCTGATCGATATCTAAACGAACTTTCTGCTGAACTTCGTTTTTAAGTTCTAACTCTTGAACCTGCTTCACTAATATCCCCAATAATTTCTCTGCTCTTTTTTGCATATCATTAACCTCAAGCAAAGATTGCTTAACATCACTACTGACATCAGAATTTGAGCTAATAAAATTGACAAGAAAATTAAGATTTTCAATATTCTTAATAGCAAAAGAAGCTTCTTCTGGTATATTTATCGAGAGTTTGATTATTTTTAAAGATAAATCTTTTAAGCTACCTACAATTGCCTGATAATTTTTATCTTTTTCGATAGGCTTAACTTCCGAAAGGGCTTCAACAATAGCCTTATGATACGGGGCATCTTGAATCATTTCTTTAATTTGAAATCGTCTTTTCCCCTGCAAAATAGCAGATGTTGTACCATCTGGCATCTCCAAAACCTTTACCACTTCGGCTACTGTCCCAATAGAAAACATACTTTTAATTGTAGGATTCTCGTCGTCAGGATTTCGTTGTGTCAAAGTACCAATCAAAGTTTTATTTTTATACGCATCTTTAATCAGTTCTAAAGACTTTGTCCGTCCCACAGAAATAGGAAAAATAATTCCAGGAAACAAAACAGTATTCCTTAATGGTAAAATTGGCAGGACTTCAGGCACAGACAAATCATCGTCAAAACCATCTTCCGATCCATCTATAATTGGCAGAAACTCAGACTGTTCGTCTCCTCCCCCCAACACTAATTTAAATGTTTTCTTTATATCTTCTTTCATTATTATCTATTTATCAACAAGTTAAAGCAATAGATGTTTTTTTTATAAAAAACCTATAACTAATGACAAGTTGTCATTTATTTTCATCTATCAATAACAAATACACTATTAGTCAAGTTACGTGCCAAGAGTCAGAAAGATTCTAGATCTTCTTTTCTAGCCATAAATTAATGCTATAAAACACGAATCTTAAAAAAAGATTCTAGATTATAATAAACTAAATAAAAGTGCGTTATAGAATAAAAATATACAAGAAGCCTATGAATAAAAACTCTACTCTAATTTATCAATTTAACTCCTTAAAATCTGATTCTCCTTTAATTTTCGACTTACAAAAAT
>JAMOQL010000021.1 GCA_027064025.1 Bacteroidales bacterium | reverse complement strand
TATTAAGAGAAGAAACTAAACTAAGGCAGAAATTGAGAAATTTTAAACAGATCAGATTGAAATCTCCTAAAATCGAGATTTTTCAGAAAAGTTAATTAACCAGAGACTGTTTTTGATTCTCAGAAGCAGTCTCTTCATTATTTCTCGAAAGGCGCAATTGCTCTTTTATAAATCCCATTCATGTATGCTATTGCCATTCCATAATTAGTAACAGGAACACCTGCTTTTATAGCCGAATGTAACCGATTTCTTAATTGCTGTCTAGTTATCATACATCCACCACACTGAATTACAATAGAGTAATCATTAATAGGTCTATTAATTTGATCTAAACCCGCCACTACATCATAATCAATTTTTTGTTTAGTAAAACCATTCATCCAATTGGGAATTTTAACTCTTCCTATATCGTCGCAAGTTGTATGATGGGTACAAGACTCCAAAATAAGAACTCGATCACCTGCTTTTAGATTTTCTAAATTTGATGTTCCTTCTAAATATGCATCAAAATCGCCCCTATAACGAGCTAATAAAGTACTAAACGAAGTTAATGGTACATCTTTTGGGATTAAACTATCCGCCAATTTAAAAATTTGACTGTCGGTTACTGCAATAACAGGTTTTATTTGAGTCTTGCTTAAAAAAGCTTCTACCTCTGTCTCCTTCACCACAACACAAATTGCATCATTATCTAATACATCTCTAATAGCCTGAACTTGTGGCAAAATCATTCTTCCTTCTGGAGCTTCTGTATCGATAGGTGTAATGAGCAAAACCACATCGCCCTTGCTAGCTAAATCGGAAAATAATGAAGGATTAGTATAGGCTGTTTTGGGTGTCTTTTCAATAATCAAATCGCTCAATATCGAACTCATTTCTGAATCCATGCTCGAATAATCTAAAACAGATTGATTGTACTGATTTAAAATCTGATCTTTAAGCTCCTTAGAACAAACTTCTATGTCTTTTTTGTTATGAACAATAATATAGGGCAAATCATATTCCTGGAAATTAGAAATTAATTGCTCTTCAAAATTACCAAACACATTTTGTGACAAAACTAATATTGCCAAATCTATTTGCTCAATTGTTTTCTTAGTTCTTAAAATTCTTTTTTCTCCTAATTCTCCCGAGTCATCAATACCGGCAGTATCTATTAAAACAACAGGACCGAGGCCAAACATCTCTATAGATTTTTTTACAGGATCGGTGGTGGTTCCTGCAATATTCGATACTATTGCTGTATCTTGAAACGAAAGCGAATTAATCAACGAACTCTTACCGTTATTTCGTCTTCCATATATTCCAATATGAGGGTTTAAAGATTTCATATCAACTGTATTATTTTGTACTCAAAAATAGGGCTTTCATTAAGTTAAAACAATAATAAAAGTCATCTTTACTGAAAAAATGAATGGTATTTTTTTACTTTTGCTAAAACATCTAAGGTCAAAGAAAAATATGAGAGTTGTAGGAATTATTCCAGCGCGTTATGCATCAAAAAGATTTCCCGGCAAACCATTGGTTGATATAGCTGGCAAAACAATGATCCAAAGGGTTTACGAACAAACAAAGAAATCTATTAATGATGTTTACGTTGCCACTGATGACAAACGAATACAAAAGGCTGTATTAGATTTTGGGGGAACCGTAATAATGACTTCAAAAAAACACAATTCGGGAACTGACAGAATTGCTGAGGCTATTGATATTATTAATAAAACAGAAAAAGAACCTTTCGATGTAATTGTAAATATTCAAGGAGACGAACCATTTATTTATCCCGAGCAAATAGATTCTGTCATAAAATGTTTTAAAAAAAAACGGACTCAAATTGCAACTTTAGCCAAACACATTATCAATACCGAAGATATTTTTAATGAAAACAAACCAAAAGTTACTTTAAACCATAAAAAAGAAGCTATCAACTTTTCACGTTCTCCTATTCCTTATTTTCGAGGAAAAAAGAAAACAGAATGGGTTACTTCGCATAAATATTATAAACATATTGGTCTATATGCTTATCGATTAAGCGTATTAAAAGAAATTACTCAATTAAAAGAATCTTCGCTAGAAATAGCTGAATCGTTAGAACAATTACGATGGATCGAAAACGGGTATAAAATTGTTGTTGAAGAAACTGAATTCGAATCTATTGGAATAGATACTCCAAAAGATTTAAAACGAATCTATGATACAGGTCTATTATAATACGATTTCCATTTGAATCAACTAAACACATATCAATTAGGAATTATTGAGCAAACTATAGCCTTTGTAAAACAATCCTTAAAAGATGCAGAAGGCGGTCACGATTGGTGGCACATCTATCGTGTTTGGAATAATGCGAAACTGATTAACAAAAACGAAAAAGCTAATTCATTTATTATAGAATTAGGAGCTTTACTCCACGATATAGCAGATTCTAAATTTCATAATGGCGACGAAACCATTGGGCCTAAAAAAGCATCTAATTTTCTTAAAGAATTAAATTTAAATGATGATATTATTATTCATATCGAAAATATCATAAAAAATATTTCATTTAAAGGAGGACATGTTAAACAGAATTTCGAATCATTAGAACTAGATATTATTCAAGACGCCGACAGATTAGATGCCATTGGAGCTATTGGGATTGCTAGAACATTTAACTATGGGGGATTTAAAAACAGAGAAATATATAACCCCAACATTTTGCCAAATACAGAAATGAGCAAAGAAGAGTACAAAAATACCACAGCCCCAACAATTAACCACTTCTACGAAAAACTTTTACTATTAAAAGACCGATTAAATACAGAAACAGCAAAGCAAATTGCCACAGAAAGACATCTTTTTATGGAACAATTCTTGAAACAATTTTATGCCGAATGGAACGGAGAAAAATAATTTCCGTAACTTTACATCTGTAACTTTTTTTACATCTTTACGTCTAGAAACTGAGAATGACAGCAAAAGAATATAATATTAGTGTCGATACTTATGCCGATGGCGTCTATCGCTTTGTTTTAAAGAATATAAAAAACGAAGACAAAGCCAAAGATATTGTACAAGACACTTTTGAAAAACTGTGGGTGAAAGCCGAAACGGTTAACTATTCTAAAGTAAAATCATACATTTTTACGTCTGCTTATCACACTATGATAGACTATATTAGAAAAGATAAGCGACAAACAATAATGACTGAAGGTGCCGAATTAAAACATTCTCACGAAAAACAATACAGCGATTTAAGCGAAGTATTGCAAGAAGCTATTGATTTGTTACCCTCCATTCAAAAATCGGTAATTTTACTGAGAGATTACGAGGGCTACAATTACAAAGAAATTGCCGACACTACAAAACTTAATGAGTCGCAAGTTAAAGTATATATTTTTAGAGCTAGAAAGTTTCTAAAGAATTATATTGGAACAATTGAAACAGTTATTTAGACCGCAAGTTGAATACAATGAATATTAACAGAGACACATACGAAAGTATTTTTATTGACTACTTAGACGGAAATCTGTCTGATAAAGAAATAAAGTTACTGATCCAATTTCTAGATAATAATCCGGACTTAGAAGAAGAATTAAAAGATCTTACCTCATATTCGAAACAACAGAAACAACCTTCTAGAGAAACTGAACCTTTTTCTGGCAGCTCACTAAGAAAAGAAATTATTTTTGAAGAAGAAGAATCTAATTTCGATGAATTATGCATCGCTTTTTACGAAGACTTACTCAACGAAAAACAAGAGCAGCAACTTTTGGAATTAACAGATACTCATAAAAGCTTAAAAACTACTTTTGACCTTTATGCTAATACCAAAGCAAAAGCTAACCAAAGTATTACTTATCCAAATAAATCATCATTAAAGAAGCACAAGAAGATTGTTTGGCACCAGTACGTTTCTTATGCTGCTTCGATTATTTTTGTCTTAGGATTTATTTTTTACATCCAAAATAACAAAACTATTCAAAATCAAATCAAGCCTAATTCTTATGCCAAGAATTTAAGCAAAATTTCACCTACTACAAGGCCCTCAAATAATAAAACAAATACATATATTCACATACCAGAAAAAGAAGAACATATTAAGATTACTAAAACCAAGCATCACACCATTCAAAATCAGACAATTATAAACCAAGCTCATAAAACTATTCCCGTATCCTACAATCAAGAAATTTTAGAAGATTTTGAAGAAAACAATCCTCTATCCTATTCTAGAAAAGGGAAATTGGCCTACTCTAACCTCAGCGAATTAGAACAACATTTAAACAAAATTTTCTCTGAGAAAGAAATCGATAAGAACATAAATATCTCTGAAGAAAACAAATCACATAAAAAAAACTCTTTATATAAAAATCGTGGTTCTTTGGGTCTATTTAATAGTCATTTCCAGTTAGCAACAACAATTGACCCAATTCAATACCGGAAACAAATCTTAGGTTCACAACCTCCAAAATAAGCCAAATTCAAGTTTATACAATTCCATTAAGTTTTCTTACCTTTGCCGTTCTAAAAAATTAAGATATGGCACAAAACGATTTATTTAAGAAAATAATTGCTCACACCAAAGAGTATGGATATATTTTTCAATCGAGTGAAATATATGACGGCTTAGCTGCCGTATATGATTATGCTCAATACGGTTCAGAATTAAAAAACAATATTAAAAACTATTGGTGGCAGGCCATGGTGCAAATGAATGAAAATATTGTAGGCATAGATTCCGCAATATTTATGCATCCAACTACTTGGAAAGCCTCTGGGCACGTCGATGCATTTAACGATCCTTTAATCGACAACAAAGACTCTAAAAAGCGTTACCGTGCCGATGTTTTAATTGAAGAGTACAGAGAGAAAATTCAACTAAAAATTGAAAAAGAAGTAAAAAAAGCTGCTAAGCGTTTTGGCGATGCTTTTAACCGCGATGAGTTTGTGGCTACAAATAGTCGTGTTCTTGGTTATCAAGAAAAAATCGATAAACTTACAAAACGATTTCAAGATGCTCTTGAAGCAAACGATTTAGATGAAATTAAACAAATTATTATTGATTCTGAAATTGCATGTCCTGTATCTGGAAGCAGAAATTGGACCGATGTTCGTCAGTTTAATTTAATGTTTGGAACTGAAATTGGTTCTGTTGCCGGAGAATCGAACACCATCTATCTACGGCCAGAAACTGCTCAAGGAATTTTCGTTAACTACCTTAATGTTCAGAAAACAGGAAGAATGAAAATTCCTTTTGGAATTGCGCAAATAGGAAAAGCGTTCCGTAATGAGATTGTTGCTCGACAATTTATTTTCCGCATGAGAGAATTTGAACAAATGGAAATGCAATTTTTTGTTCGCCCAGGCGAAGAAATGAAGTGGTTCGAATATTGGAAAGATTTACGCCAAAAATGGCATTTTGCCCTTGGCTTTCCTCAAAAAAAATACCGAATGCACGATCATGATAAATTGGCACACTATGCCAATGCAGCAACCGATATCGAATTTGATTTCCCGTTTGGATTTAAAGAATTAGAAGGCATTCATTCGAGAACAGATTTTGATTTATCCCAACATCAAGAATTTTCTGGAAAGAAAATACAGTACTTCGACAACGAACTTAACAAAAATTATGTTCCTTATGTAATAGAAACTTCTGTAGGTTTGGATAGAACTTTCTTATCGCTACTTTCTAATGCGTATACCGAAGAAAAAATAGAAAAAGCAGATGGGACCGATACCCGTGTCGTATTAAAAATACCAGCTCCACTAGCGCCTATTAAAGTTGCCGTGATGCCACTTGTTAAAAAGGATGGATTGCCAGAAAAAGCTAGAGAAATACTAAAAAGACTTCAGTTCGACAATAACTGCCAGTACGACGAAAAAGATTCTATTGGCAAAAGATACCGTCGACAAGATGCTATTGGAACCCCTTTCTGTATTACTATAGATCACGATTCATTAACTGATAATTCTGTTACTATTCGATATAGAGATGATATGAAACAAGAACGAATTTCTATTGATGATATTGAGAAAATTGTAAATGAAAAAGTAAGTATGAGAAGACTTCTTGAAAAATTATAATATTGATTCACAAAGATATGTATTAATCTAGAAACTAAACACTTAACCGTATCTTTCAAAAAATCATATTAATAAATCAAGAAACAAGTAAAATAAATATTGGGAGAATAAAAATTTTTATTAAATTTGCACTCCCGAATGGTTCCTTGGCCGAGTGGCTAGGCAGTGGTCTGCAAAACCATCCACGGCGGTTCGAATCCGCCAGGAACCTCTTTAAAAAATGAAAGGCTGTAAATATTTACAGCCTTTTTTTATGCTACACAAAACTTAATTATGATTGAGAAAAAAAACAAAACTCATGTCAAAGAAATCCTTCATCCAAGAAATAAACATCGTGGACTATACGATTTTGATAGTCTAATAAAAACACATCCGTCATTAAAAGAATTCGTTCAACTTAATCCATACCAAAACAAAACTATTGATTTTTTTAATCCTCTAGCAGTAAAAGCTCTCAATACAGCTTTACTAAAAACAGATTACAAGATTGAATATTGGGATTTTCCTGAAGGACATTTATGTCCAGGAGTTCCCGGTAGATCAGATTACATACATTATTTATCCGATTTATTGGCAACAGATTCTAAACCTATAAAACAAAAAAATATTAATTGTTTAGACATAGGCACAGGAGCAAATTGTATTTATCCTATTATTGGTGTTTCTGAATACAATTGGAATTTCGTAGCTACAGATATTGATAAAAATTCTTTAAAATCGGCACAAAATATTATTGATAATAATGCAATTCTAAGAGACAAAGTTAAATTAAGATTTCAAGATAATTCAAAAAAAATATTCTCTGGAATAATACTTAAAAACGATTTCTTTGATATTAGCATCTGCAATCCTCCATTCCATAAATCGAAATCGGCCGCATCGCTAGCTTCAAAACAAAAAATCGAGAATTTATCTTCAAAAGAGAATTACAAACCAGATTTGAATTTCGAGGGGCAAAGCCATGAGCTTTGGTGTACTGGAGGCGAGAAAATGTTTATCAAGAATATGATAAAACAAAGTAAGCAGTTCTCGGATTCTTGCCAATGGTTTACTAGTTTAGTTTCTAAAAAAGAACACTTAAACAGTTTTTACGACGCACTAAGAAAAATTAATGCCAAAAATGTTAAAACAATTGAAATGAAACAAGGCAACAAAAAAAGTAGAATTCTAGCTTGGACTTTTTTATAAAAAGATTTTTTACAATTCTTCTTTTAGGTACCGCCCTGTATGACTTGCTTTAATATTAACTATTTCTTCAGGACTACCTACTGCAATAATTTCGCCGCCATTCTTTCCCCCTTCAGGTCCAACATCAATAATATGGTCAGCCACTTTTATCATATCTAAATTATGTTCAATTACAATAACAGTATTACCCCTATCGGTAATTTTATTTAATACATCTATCAAAACTTTAACATCTTGAAAATGTAGCCCTGTAGTTGGTTCGTCTAAAATGTAAAGTGTTTTTCCTGTATCTTTTTTAGATAATTCTGCTGATAATTTCACACGTTGAGCTTCGCCTCCAGAAAGTGTCGTAGAAGGCTGTCCTAATGTTATATAGCCCAAACCAACTTCCTGCAAAGCCTTCAGTTTAACTAATATTTTAGGAATATTATCAAAAAACTCTACCGCTCTATTAATCGTCATTTCCAAAACATCAGAAATAGACTTTCCTTTGTATCTGACCTCTAGAGTTTCTCTATTATACCTTCTTCCATAACATTCGTCGCATTGCACGTAAACATCGGGTAAAAAGTTCATTTCTATTGTTTTAAGACCTGCTCCACGACAAGTTTCACAACGACCTCCCTTAACATTAAAAGAAAAACGTCCCGCTTTATAACCTCTTATTTTCGATTCAGGAATATTAGCATATAAATCTCGAATATCAGAAAAAATGTTAGTATAAGTTGCAGGATTCGACCTTGGTGTTTTTCCGATTGGAGCTTGATTGACTTCGATAACCTTATCGAAAAGGTTAACTCCATCGATCCTTTTATAAGGTAAAATAGGTTTTGTAGAACGATAAAAAAATTGGCTCAGAATCGGATATAAAGTCCCATTAATTAAACTTGACTTTCCGCTGCCGGAGACTCCAGTTACACATATAAATAACCCAACAGGAATTATCAAATCGACATCCTTAAGATTATGCCCCGAGGCTTTATGAATCATTAGAAAATCGCCCGTTCCTTTACGTCTTTTTGTTGGAACTTCTATTTTCTTCTGTCCTGATAAATATTGTCCCGTACAACTATTAGTCTCTGCCAATTGTTTAGCGTTTCCTGTTGCAACAATATGCCCTCCTAATTTCCCTGCATGAGGTCCAATATCAATAACATGATCGGCCGCCAAAATCATATCTTTGTCGTGCTCAACCACAATAATAGTATTTTGTGAATCTCGCAAATCTTTTAATGCGTTAATCAAACGATTGTTATCTCGTTGATGCAAACCTATACTTGGCTCGTCTAAAATATAAAGAACATTTACTAATTTTGATCCTATTTGTGTTGCTAGTCGAATTCGTTGGCTCTCCCCTCCAGAAAGAGTCTTAGCACTTCTGTCGAGCATAATATAATCTAAACCTACATCGAGTAGAAAACTTAATCGATCTCGAATCTCCTTTAAAATATCTTTAGCAATTGTATTTTGTTTATTATTAAGCCTTTTTTCAATATCAACAAACCAAATTGCCAAATCAGAAATATTCATCTGCGAAAGCTCCGAAATATTTTTATTATCAATCTTAAAATGTAAACTTTCTTTTTTTAATCGAAACCCTCCACATTCTGGGCAGGTTTTTTTAATCACAAACTGATCGGCCCATTTCTGAGAAGCGCCCGATTTACCTTCGGTTTTGGTTTGTACAATATAATTAACAACACCTTCAAAATTACTCACATAATGCGAGATCCCCATTGGAGTGTTTTCTAAATTTAACGATTCTCCAGAGCCAAATAATATAATATTAATATACTTTTCAGAAATATCTTTAAGAGGATCTGTAATCTTAAATTTATACTTTTTGGCTAATGCTTCTATTTGCCAAAACATAAAGGTGCTTTTATATTTCCCTAAAGGAGCAATCCCTCCTTTGTGTATACTCAAGCTATAATCTGGTATTATTTTATTGATATCGATATCGGTAACTTCTCCCATTCCATTACACTTTGGACAAGCTCCATGAGGCGAGTTAAACGAAAAAGAATGTGGTGCAGGCTCATTGTACGATATACCAGAAATAGGATCCATCAGATGACGCGAGAAAAATTGTTCTTCGTTGGTATCGAAATCGATGATTAGCAATATTCCTTTACCATATTTTAATGCTAGTTCAACAGAATTTCTAATTCTTTTTTCAAAACTATCATCAATCTTTAATTTATCAATAACCACCTGAATATCGTGTGATTTATACCTATCCACTTTCATCCCTGGGGTTAGTTCAAGAATTTCGCCATCTACTCTGACTTGAACAAAACCATACCTACGGATTTGCTCAAAAAGTTCTTTGTAATGTCCTTTTCTTCCTTGTACTACAGGCGATAAAATCAGGATCTTTTTTTCTTGATATTTTTCAAAAATTAAATTAATAATCTTCTGTTCCGAATACTTTACCATTTTCTTACCCGTCTTATACGAGTATGCCTCTCCTGCTCTGGCAAATAATAGACGAAGGAAATCGTATATTTCGGTAATAGTACCAACAGTAGAACGAGGATTCTTATTGGTCGTTTTTTGTTCTATAGAAATGACGGGACTTAAACCTGTTATTTTGTCAACATCAGGTCGTTCCATAGTTCCCAGAAACTGACGAGCATAAGCCGAAAATGTTTCTAAATATCTGCGCTGACCTTCTGCAAAAATAACATCGAAAGCCAATGATGATTTTCCACTCCCACTTAATCCCGTAACAACTGTTAGCTTATTTCTTGGAATAGTGACATCGATATTTTTAAGATTATGAACCCTTGCTCCATAAACCTCTAAATCTGCACCTTCGCTTTCTATTTTTTGGGTATCCTTAACCAATTGTAATAAATATTAAATACTAAATAATTTACTCTTTGCTTTCTTCCTTTATTTTAGAATTTTCAAATTTACGAAATCCCTTTTCAGGAATTTTAATTTGGTAAGTATTTTTTTCAATATTATTCAAATATGGTTTGCGCAACCACGGATTAAGTAGTTTAAGAAGTTTATAATTAATCCCTTGATTAAAAGACCACTCAACAAAATCATTTATTGTAGTATCACAAGAAATAGTATGGGTTGGTATTTGAGGATATAAATCAGTACTCCTTAGATGGAATCCATAATTAGTGGGATTTTGCATAATAATCTTAATAGCAACAATCCTGTATACGTAGCGAGAGGTTTCTGAATTGAGCAATAAATCATAATACGAATCTACTTTCTGTTTTCCCATTTGCCGAGAAACACCACTCATTCCCATATTATAAGAAGCCGCAACGAGTGTCCAACTTCCCAATTTATGATAAGCCTCGTTCAAATAATCGCAAGCAGCCTGAGTTGATTTTTCTAACTGATAGCGTTCGTCAACTTCCTTGTTAATTACTAGGCCATATTCTTTACCTGTTTTACTCATAAATTGCCAAACCCCTGTAGCTTTAGCAGGAGATACAACATTTGCTAATCCCGATTCGGCCACTGCTAAATACTTAAAATCATCAGGAATATTATTCTTTTTTAGAATTGGGTCTATAATAGGGAAATATCTATGCGACCGCTTTAAGAAACGCATCATTTGAGAATGCCAAAACGCATTAGCCAACATTTCGTTGTCCAAACTTTCTTTGACATCAAAATTCTCTAAAGGTAATCTCTCACCGGCAAAGTTTACATTATCAGGAATACTTGGAGAAAAAACAGCAAACTTTTTAAGAACTTCCGCCTCGTATTGCTTTTCCGAATTATCGGGAGTAATTGAATTAATAAAAAGAGAATATACTGCAATCGATAAGATTACAGTTAGAAAAAACAAGGCAATATTCTTTATCATGCATTTTGTGCTTTAGGCTTCGAAATTTTTGTAGTCGAATAAATTAGTGCAAAAAGAACAAGACTATAGCCTCCAAAAATAAGAGAGTGTACCCATGTCCAATCGCCTACAAATTTAATAATATAAACCGAAAGCCCTAAGGAAATAAAAGTTAAAAAATCTAAAACTAATGCTACTTGTTTAACTGATAAACCGAGGTAAAATAAATGATGCGTGGTATGATCACTTCCCCCAACAAAAGGAGATTGACCTCTTATTATTCTATTAATAAAGACTGTAGTAGTATCTATTATTGGAATGATAAATGCCAATACAGTTGCCCAAAAACTTTTTTGAATACTAATCTCGATTACTGAAGATGTATTGTTCCAAAAGAAAGTGATTCCTACAACAGCTAATATAGCACCCAAAAACTGACTACCATTATCTCCCATATACATTTTGGATGGATTCCAATTAAATTTAAGAAACCCAATTAGAGATCCAATTACTCCTGCTAATAAAATGACTATTGGGAAATTAACGGAACTTGACATTAATAATAAAGCCATTACAGCTATTAATACTAGGGTACTCACGCTACCAGAAATAGCGTCCATATTGTCTAATAGATTAATTGAGTTCATTATTCCAATCACCCATATAAATGTTATAATATTGTTTATTATATCACTACCTGTAACTTGAGTAGTAACTCCTAAAAATATTAATGCTCCTGCTACTAAACTTTGCCCAAAGAATTTGAATAATGGAGATGGGCTAACTAAATCATCGGCTAAGCCAATAAAAAAGCCTATCGTTCCAACTAAAAGAAATGTAAATAATTGATTAATAACTTGATCGTCTTTACTTATGACGAGACTAAATAAAACAGACAAAATAAATATGACATAGAATATCACACCTCCATAAATTGGCTTAGTCTGACTGCTAAAACGAATTCCATCTTGATTCGATTTATTAAAAGTAAATTTATGTGACTTTTTTATTAAAAAACGACCTATTACAATGCTCAAATAAATTGAGCTAAGAGCCCAAACAAGTATAGTTATTCCCATATATTATTGCGTGTTTTTATCAACAAAAAACAAGGAATAGTCCAGTAATCTATCCTTGATTTCTTATAGAACGCAAGATAGTATGAAATTTCTATTTTAGAAAAAATAATTTACGAATCCACGATTTCTTTTGATGTGTGGACTCATAATATCCATATCCATATCCATATCCATACTGATATGAATTTTTATTCATGTTTAGATTAATCCCATTAAGAATAATATTTATGTGATTAATTCCTTTTTTATTCTGCAAAAAGTCTAAATTATAAACAAATCTACGTTTTGAATAATTTGCTTTTAATATATACAATGGTAAATCTGCTTGTTTAAATAAATGGATTGAATCGGCCACTAATCCTATTGGAGAGGTATCAATAATTACATAATCGTAGATCTCTTTTAGTTTTGCAAGAACATCATTCATTGCATCCCCACTAATTAATTCAGAGGGATTTGGTGGCGTTATATCCGCAGTAATATAGTCAAGTGTATCTATTTCTGTATTGTGTATTACATCTTCTAATTTTATATGGCCTGACAAAACCCTACTCATTCCCTCATTATTTTCGACCCCCATACTATAGTGAATTTTGGGTTTTCTTAAATCTAAATCGACAATAACGACTTTCTTTCCTCTCATTGCTAATATTCCAGCCAAATTGATTGCAACAAAAGTTTTTCCTTCTCCAGAAACAGTAGAAGTAACCACAATCAGACTTCCTTTTTGGTTTAGATTATAGAAATCGAGGTTTGACCGTATCGTCCTAAATGACTCTGTAACAATAGCATTCATTTCTTTCTGAACAATTAATTGGGAATATTTATTCTTCATCTCAATTAAAGGAACAGAACCAATAATCGGAATTTTTGTATAAAATTCTAATTCTTGTACCGATGATAGTTCATTATAGAAAATATATCTGAGCAAGAGTGTTGTTATTGAAATAACTAAAGCTATAAAGAACGAAAAAATAATCACTATTTTCTGATTAGGACTTACGGGAACCACAGGAATATTAGCCGATTCTAATATCGTATTTTTAGAAACGTAACCCGCCTGAGAAATTAAATATTCCGCCTTTTTTTCAATTAATTTTTGATAAAACTTATCTTGAATAGCATAATATCGTTCCATTCTCGACAGCTCTATTTCATTATAATCGGACTCTTTAAAGATTTTACCCTCATACTCTGAAACTTTCTTTGCATAGCTCTGCTTCCTCGTCTCTAGCCTTAGAACTGTAGTGGAAATAAACTCTTTAAGAATTTCTTTTTGATTATCAAATTGCTTATCAATAACTTGAATTTTATGATTATTGGGAGTTACATCATTTAATAGTTCTTCTTTTTCTGTCAACAACTCCTGTAGTTTTGTAAGAATTCCAGATACTATATTCTGTGAAGTTGTTCCGGATATTAATGCTATCAATTCGAAAGTATTTATATCATCGTTTTTATTTAACTCTTTATTAATCTGCTTCAATGAGCTTATCTCGATATCTGCATTTAATATTGCATCTTCAAACTCATTTATCTTTTCCATAAAGATACTTACAGGTTGAATATTTGCCCCTCCATA
>JAMOQL010000020.1 GCA_027064025.1 Bacteroidales bacterium | reverse complement strand
ATGCAGAATAAGTACACAAAAAATGGCTTCGGAATTTAAAATCTTCGAAGCCTTTTTTTATTTATTATTGACCAACTATTCTTTTATCTCTACAAGACCATTTAATAGTTCTTCGGAAAATGTCTCATACTCATCAAAAAGATTCTGTCCACTGTATGTAATAAATTGAACAATTCCATTCTCGTTCGAAAAATAATAACTGTAATAATAAAAATCCATTCCCTGCATACTACCGTACATGACTAATAATAGAATTTTTTTCCCATTTACAATTCTATATTCTTCTTTTTTAACTGTAACATCTGCTGATACAGATTTTGCATTAGTAATAGCCACTTCACGTAGAGATGATAATGGCATATTCATGCGCTCGGTAATAACCACAGCATACAAATCACCATCTCTCATTTTAAGTTCGTACTCTGCATCAGGATTGCTCTCAGCTTTGGTAAAAGACCATTTTTTTGGGTCAAGATAAAAGCCAACATTAAGTACTTTACTCTTTAGTAAAAAACTAGACGTTTTTGGCGTAGAAAATTTTTGGGGATTAGTTTTTATTACGGCAGTACCAGACTCTTGTTTATTGATAAACTTCCATGTCCCATTATTGAAAAGAGTAACCTCTTCGCCCGTTTCTGTAATTGCATTAACTTGAGCATTTGTAAAACTAAAATTCAACAGAAATAATGCAATCAATAATAAATTTTTCATAATTTAATTTTTTAATACCATTGGGAATATTTAATTTCTCGATACTTACTTCGAGTTAATAAAGAGTTATTCAAATATAACTAGAATTTATTTAAAAAGCTGGATTAATAATCTAATACATAAATGAATATTCTGAAACCGGCTAATTCATTTTCTTTAAATACTTTGTTAACAACACTATCTGAGTGCCATTAACTTTCCCCTCGATATGTTCCGGATTTTCTGATAACATAATTTTCTTAACTAAAGTTCCTCTTTTGGCCGTAAAACCGGCCCCCTTTACTACAAGATCTTTTATAATTGTTACAGAATCTCCTGTTTTTAGATCCACACCGTTACTGTCTTTATGTTTCATGTTTGACGAATCGTCATCGGACAAAGTCTTTTTAGCCAATTCTAATGATTGGTCGTCTAAATACATTTGTTCCAAAAGCTCACTGGCCCAAACTTCAGATTTCAGGTTGAACAACATTCGGTAAGCCATAATCTGTACAGGAACAAACTCGCTCCACATAGATGCATTTAGACAATGCCAGTGATTGACCTCTATTTTTTCTGTATCTTCTATTTGCTCTAAACATTTAGCACAAACTAATATTGAGTTATCTACTGTTGCAGATATTACAGGCGGTATTTCGTATACAGAAAGGTTTTCTTCCGACTCACACAATTCGCATTTCGATGCAGAACGATCTCTTAATACTTCTTCTAATTTTGACATAATTTATTATCTTTTATAAAAAAGACCTCCAAAGTATTACGCTCCAGAGGTCTATATTTTTCATATCTAAAAACTGTTGTCTATAGACTTTTTATTCTTTATTTGCTCGTTTTCTGTCGTGCTCTTTAAGTAGTATCTTTCTCATTCTAATACTTTTTGGAGTTACCTCGACATATTCGTCGGCTTGAATATATTCCATGCACTCTTCTAAAGATTTTATGGTAGGAGGAGCAATTTTAACTTTTGCATCATTACCAGAAGATCGCATATTCGACATCTTTTTGGTCTTTGTAATATTCAAGGTTAAATCGTCAGGACGTGTATTTTCTCCAATCACTTGACCTTCGTATATATCTTCACCAGCAGGAACAAAAAAGATCCCTCTGTCTTGTAATTTATCTAAAGCAAAAGGAATGGCTTTGCCTTGTTCCAATGAAATAAGAGCCCCAGCCATTCTTCCTGGTATTTCACCTTTCCACCTTTGGAACTCTAAGAAACGACTAGCCGCAACCGCTTCGCCTGCAGTAAGATTCATCAGGTGAGTTCTATAACCCATTAATCCACGAGATGGAATATTAAAAATAACCCGAGTCATATCGCCTTTGGGTTCCATAGAAACCATTTCACCTTTACGATTATTAATTAACTCTATCACTTTTCCGATTACACTTTCTGGTGCATCGATGGTTAATTCTTCGATAGGCTCATGTTTCTTACCATCAATCTCTTTTGTAATTACAATAGGTTTACCAACCTGAAATTCGTAACCCTCACGACGCATCGTTTCTATTAAAATAGCTAAGTGAAGAATTCCACGTCCAAAAACAATAAATTTATCAGCCGAATCGGTATTTTCTACGCGAAGAGCTAAATTTCTTTCGGTTTCTTTATAGAGTCTCTCTCTAATTCTTTGAGAAGTAACATATTTTCCTTCTTTACCAAAAAATGGGGAATCGTTAATGGTAAATAACATACTCATTGTTGGTTCGTCGATAGGGATTGGAGGTAAACCTTCTGGATTTTCGAAATCGGCAATCGTATCAGAAATCTCGAATCCATCGATACCTGCTATAGCACAAATTTCGCCACAAGGTACTTCTGTCACAGCTTTCTTTCCTAAACCTTCAAAAATAAATAATTCTTTTATTTTACCTTTCACTACAGATTCATCTCTTTTTACCAAAGATACCTGTTGATTCAATTTTACCGATCCTCTCGAAACTCTTCCAATAGCAATTCTTCCTTTAAAAGAAGAAAATTCCATAGAAGTAATTTTCATTTGAGTGGTTCCTTCTTCGATAGGTGGAGCAGGAATTTTATCAATAATCTCATCTAATAAATAAGTAACATCTGTAGTTTCGCTTTTCCAATCTTCACTCATCCAACCATTTTTAGACGACCCATAAACTGTAGGAAAATCTAATTGGTCTTCTGTTGCTCCAAGATTATACATTAAGTCGAAAACAGAATCTTGAACCTCGTCGGGTTTACAATTTTCTTTATCTACTTTATTAATAACAACGATTGGTTTTAAGCCTAACTCAATTGCTTTTTGCAAAACAAAACGAGTTTGAGGCATAGGACCTTCAAATGCATCTACTAATAAAAGAACACCATCGGCCATATTTAAAACACGCTCAACCTCGCCTCCAAAGTCTGAGTGACCAGGGGTATCGATAATATTAATTTTATGATCTTTATATACGACCGAAATATTTTTAGATAAAATAGTTATCCCTCGTTCTCGCTCTAAATCATTAGAATCTAGTAATAAATCTTTTTGTTCTTGATTATCTCTAAAAAGATTAGATTGATATATAATTTTATCGGTTAAAGTTGTTTTTCCGTGGTCTACGTGAGCAATAATGGCAACGTTCCTAATTTTGTTGACTGACATATAATTTTAAATATTAGAGTGTTAAGAATCTTCTTGGCATATTTTTTCTTCGCCAAAAAAGACGTGCAAAGTTAAATAAAAAAACTAGCTAATCGCTTTTTATATCAACTATTTAGAAATAAATATCCTCGAGGCAGGCCACCGAAGTATTATAAGGAATTATTTCATAAGCTCGATGCTCGCATCGGGGAATTAAACCCACAATGTGGGATTAAAATATATCTTAAATTAGATAATTAGTGTTTTTCTAAACTCAGCGATACTCTCTTTGCCATCGATATCTACATGAGATTCAAAATCTTTTAAGAATTTTTCTATTTGCTCTTGGGAATATTCTTTTTCGAGACAAAGACGCCCAGAAACCAGAGTTTGATAAATAAAAGGGATTCCAAATTGACCTAAATAATCGGAATTATGATGCTTGACCTGAGTAATGTATCTTTTAAGAACAATTAGTTTTTCGAGAGCCTTTCGATATTCTTCTACGTCTTGATAGGCAATCATCATCTGATAGGTAACATTACCATAAGTAAGCATTCTATTATCGCCTTTTATGCTATCTTCTTTATTGAAATTGAGGTAGGCTTGCTCTCCCAATTCTATTTCTTTATTACGAATTGATGAGGTCATTAGATTAAACCAATCGTCGGTATTATTAGAATAATTGGCTATTTCTTCGAACAATCGAGTGGCTTTCTCAAAACGCTTTAGTCTGTAATTTGCTAAACCCGAAAAACGTTTTGCATTCCAACTTATTTCAGGATTATTATCGTTGAATAATGCTTCCGCATGTTGAATACATTCTTTGTATTTACCATGATAGAAGCTATCGGAAATTCCTTGCAAAGAGTTGATATCCGTTACTTGTTTTTTCGATTTTTTAAAGAACCATTTTTTTATCATATTTTAAGCTATTTTACTCATTACAA
>JAMOQL010000019.1 GCA_027064025.1 Bacteroidales bacterium | reverse complement strand
ACACTAAATGGAAACGCGCTGGATGGTACGCATCGGATAGTGGAACCGATATGTGGTTAAACTACGAAAATATGAACGGAGATACCGAGCCTCTAGAGCTTATTCAATTTCCGCTTACTTATGGTGATAATTTCTCAACAGGTTTTAAAGGTTCTGGCGAAGCATATTTAAGTGGAACTCCATATCCAATGATTGCAAAAAACGCTATGTACAGTGTTGATTGTGATGGTTGGGGAACACTAAAGTTAGCTCATAAAGTATATCCTAATGCTCTAAGAGTTCATGTTACAGAAACTTTTGTTCTTGAACTAGATTTATCTGGGACACCATACGAAATGGGAACCATTACAGATGACGCATATTTTTGGTACGTAGAAGGAGTTAAAGGTCCTGTTATGAGTTTTGTTCATAGTCAAACCAATGATGATCATACGTACAATGCAAAGTGGTATCGTCAAGATTACACAGGCGTTGTTGGAGCAGACTTAATGGCAAATTCACAATCAGGAAATACAGATGACACTTTTACATTCACTAACTTATCGGAACCTTTAAATCAAGGGTCTACTTTTGCGTGGAGCTTTTCTCCTTCAACCATCACATACATGGAAGGAACAGATGCTACTTCTATCCACCCAAAGGTTAAGTTTGATGCCGCTGGTGATTATTCAGCAACCGTTACTATTACCAATAGTAATTTAACACCAAGTACAGCTACAGAAACTAAAACAGATTATATTTCTATTGTAGATGCTCCTGCATTAGTTGTCGATTTTTCTGCAGACATACAAAACGTACCTTCTGCTGGAACAATCGTATTCGACAACCAAACAGTACCTGATGCTACTGGAGGAACAACTTATAATTGGAACTTATCGCCTTCTGCTGGCTGGCATTTCGATAATTTTACAGACGCAACTACAGAAGACGCCTCTATTACATTCGAAACAGACGGCTGTTATGCTGTTCAATTAGTTGCTTCGAATAGTAATTTTTCTAATAGTCCTGTAACAGAAACTAAGATGCAATTCTTTAACGTAGGAAATGTTGCTAATTGCGATGTTAATACAGCTGTAGAATTTATTCAGAAACCATATCTTAATATTTACCCTAATCCTGCTAATGATTTATTGAATATTAACTCAGATCAAGATGTTCAAATTTCAATTATTTCTATCACAGGTCAAGAAATTTACAAAAGTTCAAGTATAAATTCACACTTTAGAATAGATATTTCATCCTATCCAAAAGGATTATATATTATTAATATTATCAGCAATAAAAATGTAACCACAAAAAAAGTTACTTTTAAATAAATCTTTTATATTAAAAGAGACTACCTTTAAGAGGTGGTCTCTTTTTTTTAACACACAACTTATGAGAATTAAAATTTACATCCTTTTATTTATTTCAGCAGTTCAATATTCATTAGCACAAAATAATATCAGTAGAGTTATCGATAATAAAATTCATATCTCCGCAGAACAAATAAATAAAATAATTAAACAGAATACCATCTATTCTACCGTGGGAAATCGTGCATTAAATTCTATTAATAGCACAACACAAATTACCAACGACGAGATTGATGATATCGAATTGCATGCTGCAATTAACCCAACCGACACATCGAATATTGTCATCTCTTGGATGAACTTTGATTTCAGTAACAGCGACCTACCTTTAGTTTTCAAGATGTTGTATAGTAACAACTTTGGAGATTCTTGGCAAACCTCTAATATAGAATTCTTTCCCAGAACATTGGCAACTAACGAAAGAGTTGCTGGAGGAGGCGACCCTATTATTGTGTTCGATAATTCGGGGAAAGCCTATTTCTCCTGGCTATACACTATTGTTAGAGTTATTACTGCCGACGAAATTTATATCGATGTATACATGACTTACGCTACATCAGAGGATAACGGGGCTAACTGGGAAAGGCCAACAAATGGAGATGATTTTATTTCGTCAGGCGTTTTAGACTATACTCTTGATGATGGAATCACAGGTGTAAAATCGGGGCATTTTCCCGACAAACAATGGATGGCAATAAATCCAATAACAAACGATTTATATATATCGTTAGCAGAATTTGATACTACCGATAATTACAATACAGGAATAGACACATGGGGAATACGTAAAAAACCAGCCAATCAAACACAATTCGAAGACGCTGTTTTAGTTGCTCCAGAAGGAACAGTTTGGGCTTCTTTAGGAGCTATTGCAATAAATAACCAAGGCGATATCCATGCCATCTATCCCTATTATCCAACATTTCCTGATCCTCCTCTCGAAAAACTAATGCACGCAGTTTCTTCTGATAATGGACAAACTTATTCTATACCACATTATATTGCCGACATAGATGTTACTAATTTTCAAGGCGTTGGACAAACCAATAATACGAGTACAAACATGTACGACAGGTTATATCCAAGCACTTATATAGCAATAGATACAGCTGTTAATAGTATTTACGAAGGACGAATTTATACTTGTTGGAATTCTAATGATGCCAATTATAATAAAAAAGTTGATATTTGGTTTTCTTATTCCGACAATAACGGAAGTACTTGGTCTACTCCTAAAATTGTCAATTCTGATCCTCCTCGAGATTACGGATTCCATCACCGACCTACAATTTATGTTAATCCTGACGGTGTTTTAATTTTAGCATGGTTCGACAACAGAGGTTTTGAAATACCAGATGTATATATGAACAATTATTATTATGCATTATCGTACGATGGTGGAGAAACCTTCGAAGAACATAAAGTTTCGCCTGAAGCATGGAATTACAACGACAATAATTTTAATTCTGACAGTGGCGTTGGTGAGTATTTCCAGATATTAGCAACAAAACATAATATTCTAGCCTTTTACCCCATGTTCGATGGTAACGATACAGAAATCTATTTTACAAAATTAGGTTTAGGAGAAACAACACAAATAAAGGAGGTCTCCTCAATTACAGATAAAGTTATAATTAAGAGCATTTACCCAAATCCTGTAAAAAAGTTTCTTAATATCGACATCAATCTAAAAGAAAAATCAAATATCAAATTATCAATCATCGATATTAATGGGAAACTAATTGAAAAATACCCTTCTAAACAATACACAGAAGGAATAAATCATATAGAAATGAATGTAAACAACTATTATAAAGGCGATTATATAATTATTATCGAAACTAATTTTGGTCACTTTACTCGTAAATGGATTAAGAATTAACTTATTATTTACAATTTTATACATGTATTTTCTATATTTATACAGTTATGCCCATTATTAATACATTAAATAAAGAAATAGCTCTACATTTGTAGTCATATAAGTTACTCATAAGTTTGTTAGAAGTGGCCTTTGCTAGGGGTCACTTCTTTTTCTTAGGAAGAACCTCATATCAACCTTAACCCAATATTGCTATCAAGAATTATCTTAGTCATTAAATTTGATAATCCATTTCTACAAAAAAAATATTAATGCAACAGCAATTAATCGTATTATTTATTTTACTAACCTACTCCAGAGCAAACAAATACAAATTATTTTTAATCGATTTAACCCGTAGGGTTAATAACTCAATACCGGTATTGGAGAATTGGATATCCAAGATGAAATTAAAAAACGACTGTATTTTGTATATTTATACACTTTATTTCTAAATCAATACAAAAGTTCCCCTCATTATCATCAATTCTATTTCAATAATCCTTAATTTTGTTTTAAATAAAAATACAGATTATATCAGATTTTTTGTGCTTATAATTAAAAATGATATAATCATCATTTCTCATAGGTTAGTGTAGTTAAAGGCGGTTTCATATAATTGGGAGCCGCTTTTTCTATATCCTTAACATTCTTAAGACACCGGCAAACTAACAGTTGCATTAACATGATTATTACAAAAAAGTATGATAAAATAAAAAATATAATTATTTCAATCCAAAAAAAATATTTATCAAATACAAATCAATTTTGAACAATGTTAAAGACTGATTTTTATTAATTCTATACATTCAGTTTCTATTTTTATACAACACAAAAAAATAAAACAAAAGAAAAAGAATTATAACAGCTTATATTTGCAACGGAATCAAAAGAAAACAAAACATCACCTTGTTTTACTAAGCATTCATTTTATAAAAAACACAATTTATAAACGCATAGAAAGACTGTTTCAAAGCACACTGAGGCAGTCTTTTTTTAATCTTATTATTACTTTATGCCATTATTTTCAATGAAAACAACTATAAATAGCAAAATATAC
>JAMOQL010000018.1 GCA_027064025.1 Bacteroidales bacterium | reverse complement strand
ATAAAGATTCTCACGATATTGTAGAACAACTTAAACCTTTAAATGATTACGGAGTTTCTAAAAATGATTTTGATATCTGGGCACTAAAACAAGAACAGAAACCCTATTTTTGGGCTGGGTTAAAATATTTTAATGTATATGGTCCAAACGAATATCACAAAGGTAGAATGGCTTCTGTGGTTTATCATGCCTATAATCAAATTAAGGAAACAAAAGGCATGAAGTTGTTTCAATCGCATCACCCTAATTATAAAGATGGAGAACAGGAGCGAGATTTTGTCTATGTGAAAGATTTATCCGAAATTATGTTGTTTTTAATGCATCACCGCAAGGATTCAGGCTTGTATAATATTGGAACAGGAACAGCTCGAACTTTTCTCGATTTAGTAAAAAATACCTTTAAAGCCATGGGGGTGGAAGAAAATATTAACTTTATTCCAACACCAGAAGATATTCGGGATAAATATCAATATTTTACCGAGGCAGAGATGGCTAAGCTGAGGTCTATTGGTTACAACAAGCCCTTTACAACTATAGAAGAAGGTGTTAAAGATTATGTTCAGAATTATTTGTTGAAAGAGAAATATAATTAATCTTTTTTAGGCAAGATGTTTTTTCCTTTGCAGGAATATTTAGCGAATAATAATAAAGAATAAAGCAATAAAAAGTAATTGTATTTTATGATGGAAAGCCTTTTAGATTATTCATAAATAGGATTTCCAAAAACATAGATTTCGATATAATAAATCGAAATAAACTATCTATTTTTACCAAAATTTATAAAACTATCAAGTATGATAAGAGATACAAAAATATTCGATTTAATTCAGCAAGAATACGATCGACAGCATGAAGGAATTGAGCTAATAGCATCGGAAAACTTTGTAAGCGAACAGGTAATGGAAGCAATGGGCTCGTGCTTAACCAACAAGTATGCAGAAGGTTACCCTGGTAAAAGATATTATGGTGGTTGCCAAATTGTTGATCAAACAGAGCAATTAGCAATAGATAGAGCTAAAGAATTATTTGGTGCAGAATACGCTAATGTTCAGCCTCATTCGGGTGCACAGGCTAATGCAGCTGTGTTTTTTGCTTGTTTAAAACCAGGTGATACATTTATGGGATTAGATTTATCTCATGGAGGACATTTGTCGCATGGTTCTCCAGTAAATCTTTCTGGAATTAACTATAATGCAGTGCATTACCATGTTAAGGAAGAAACAGGAATGGTAGATTACGATGAAATGGAGCAATTAGCTTTGGAGCACAAACCAAAAATGATTGTTGCAGGAGCTTCAGCTTATTCTCGTGATTGGGATTTTGTACGTATGCGTAAAATTGCAGATAGTGTAGGAGCTATTTTGATGGCAGATATTGCACATCCTGCAGGATTAATTGCTACAGGTTTATTATCGAATCCTATTCCACATTGTCATATTGTAACAACAACTACACACAAAACATTGCGTGGGCCTCGTGGTGGTCTTATTTTGGTTGGAAAAGATTTTGAAAATCCTTGGGGATTAAAAACACCAAAAGGGGTAACAAAGATGATGTCACAAGTTTTGGATTTTTCTGTATTCCCAGGTCAACAAGGCGGTCCGTTGGAACATATTATTGCAGCTAAAGCTATTGCTTTTGGCGAAGCTTTAAGTCCAGAGTATAAAACATACATGACTCAAACCAAAAAGAATGCTACTGTTATGGCCGATGCTTTTATGAAATTAGGTTATAAAGTAATTTCTGGCGGAACTGACAACCATTCTATGTTAATCGATTTAAGAACAAAATTCCCTGAAATTACAGGGAAGAAAGTTGAAAATACTTTGGTTAAGGCGGATATTACTATTAATAAAAATATGGTGCCTTTTGATTCTCGCTCTCCATTCTCCACTTCTGGTTTAAGGGTAGGAACATCTGCAATTACCACTCGTGGTTTAAAAGAAGAACATATGACGTTTATTGTTGAAATGGTTGATAAGGTTATCTCTAATATCGACGATGAAGCAATAATTGCAGAAGCGAAAAATCAAGTTAATGATTTAATGAAAGATTTTCCAATGTTTGCTTGGTAATCTTTTTATTGAAATAATATTTGAGCCTTACTATTTAGTTAGTAGGGCTTTCTTTTGTCTAGATTTTTGAAGCAAATGGTTCTTGTTTTCTAAAGGAAAGCCTTAGGTAGTATTGCGTAATTCTTTATTAATAGGTAACTCTAGTGGCTAATAAGCGTAATTAAGAGAAGTAACTTAAACTATAACGTTAAAAATATTTAGTCATGAAAAATATAATAATTATTACATTCATTTTGATAGCAAATATGATTTTTGCTCAAGAAAAGACAGCCGATAAAAGATATTCCGGTCAATTAGATATGATTAATTATTTATCGTTGAGCGATGACGATAAAGATGTTGTAAGAGAGATAATACAATTAGAAACTGATATTTCTAATTCGCAATCCGATTTAATAGATATTAAAAATCAGTTAGTTGAATTAGGTAAGATTGCACAATTATCTTCAGAATTTAGTGATATAAAGGCCAAAGCCGAACGTAAATATTCACGAACTATGAATTACGCGGTTTTTTTAGAAAATGATATAGAAGAATATAAAAATATTCAAAATTCATTATTATATAATTTGTATCTTTCTCAAATTCAAGATAGAAACATGAGAAAAAAAGCTAATGATAAATCAAGTTATTCGAAAGCGAAATCAGAATCATTAAAATTAAGTGCAAATGCACAAGCTGTAATAGAGGCATCTTATGATGAGGTTAATGAGGAAGATGTCATAAAAAAATTACATTATGCCAATGATATTTATAAAGAAGCTATTTTGAAGCAGCGTACAGCATTAGCATTGTGTTATAATGCAGAATTAGATAGTGAAGAACCAGTTATAACAAATGAGATAATGTTACCAGATGAACAAATTGCCAGTGTTCAAGATAAAGAAAGCTCAAATCCTATTCAAAAAGAAGAAACAATGGAAACGGAAAGTATCCTAGATATTGCCCAAGTTGATACACGAAAGACAAATGATAAGATTGTAAATCCGACCAATATTAAAGTAAGAAGTAATATTGTTTATAAAGTCCAGGTTGGAGCATTTTGGTCGAAAGTGGATACTCAAAGCTTTAAGGGTTTAAAACCGGTTGCTGAAGTAGAAAATGGTTCGGATTTTAATAGAGTATTAGTAGGATCTTATTTTTCTTATAGCGCGGCGGTTAAGTCCAGAGAGATATTGGTAAATACAACTGATTATAATGATGCGTTTGTAGTAGCTTATAAGAATGGTGAAAGAATTACTATAGAACAAGCAATGAATCAGATTGATGATTCAAAAGAAAAACAATTGTACTTTTCGTATAGGAATACGAATTTGTAATAAGTATTTAGATAAAAAAGAGCAAACTATAAATTTATAGTTTGCTCTTTTTTATCTAATAAACAATTCTAATGCATAAAGATGGAACCTAATAATACGGAACTAATGATTAAACCTAATAATAAATAAACAGCAATTAAGATAATGAATGAAACAACTACATAGCCTGTTTTTTTGTCTTCTGGAGTCTTCATAATTGGTGAAATTCCTACCCAAAAAAGATAAATAGAATATAAGCCAAATAAACTTAGAATTGATAAAGTCCAATGTAAATTCCCTACAATAGATGCTATGTATGCAGGTGTTGAGGCATAGATAACTAAAGTAAATGCACCTTTAATATTCTTTTCTGTTCCAAACGAAGGCGCTAAGGCATCAATAATGTATGAAGAAATAAATATTGAAGCCAAAGGGATAATTATTGCAAAAATAGCAGTTGTAATCACATAGCCCATTCCTGGGGTAAAGAAACGTGGTGCTAGAAAATTACCAATAATCCCTGTTAAGGCAGCTAAAATAATTAAAGGAGCAGCATAGTCCTTTATGATATTATTTTGATTCTCATTTTCAGAACTAATAATTTCCCATTCTGCAGCTGGGCTAACAATTAAATTCTTTGCTCTGTTAATTAATTTGTTGATATCCATAATTTTATTTTTTTCAGTAAAAGTATTTATTTTTTTTTAATAGGATAATTTTTTTTAGGCATTTTACTTAATTAGGTTTTCAACAGTTGCTATTTCCATATACGATGCTCCTGTCGATCTTCCAAAATTCCCTGCCACAATTACAACTAAACTATCTTTACTAAAAGTTTTTTTATGAACTAGATTTTTTAATGCCGATTTAATAAATGAGGTATGTGTCTTTGTATTATCAATATAGTTG
>JAMOQL010000017.1 GCA_027064025.1 Bacteroidales bacterium | reverse complement strand
GAGTTGAAATAGTTACATCTGAAAGTTTAAATCCACTAGATGTAACATCTTTTACCTTTAACACAACAGGAACCGATGATGTTGTAAATGATATTTCTAATGCTACATTATGGAGCACAGGAACAAGTTCAACATTTGCAACAACAACACAAGTAGGTTCTGTAGTTTCTAATCCAAACGGAACTTTTACAATTAACGGAACCGTAACCTTATCATCTGGAATAAATTATTTTTGGTTAACTTACGATGTTCAATCAGGTGCAACGCTTGGCAATGTAATAGATGCACAATGCACATCAGTTACTGTTGATGGAACATCTCATACTCCGTCAACTACAGCACCGGCTGGAAGCCGATTGATTGATTATTGTATAAATACAAATACAACAAATACATCTTATTATATAGATGATTTTTCAACAACGGGAGGAACGGCAAATATTACAAATAATTCATCAGGATTTGCAACAAATGGTTATGGGGATTACACATCGATGACAGTAACTCAAGAACAAGGAGGGCCTGTTAATTTCTCCATAACAGAATCAGGAGGTTCTATGAAGTTTGGAATTTGGATTGATTGGAATCAAGATGGAGATTTTGATGACTCAGGAGAGAATGTTTATATTAATAATGGCTACAATACATCTGTTTCCGGAAGTTTTTCGGTTCCAACAAGTGCACAAACCGGTGATACCAGAATGAGAGTGGTTGGAAAAGAATTAGGTACAGATGATGTTGATGCTTGTACAGGAACAGGATATACCGAATGTGAAGATTATACATTTCACGTAAATGTAGGTACACCAATGTCATTTTCTTCTTGTACAACAACACAAAATAACACAAGCGATTTTTATAAAGGTTTAAATAAAGTTGAAATTATTGGAGTTGAAATTACAACAACGGGATATTTAACACCTATTGATGCAACATCGTTCACCTTTAATACAAATGGTTCTACAAATTCTGGAACAGATATCACAAATGCAAAATTATGGTCAACAGAAACAAGCTCAACATTTGCAACAACAACACAGGTAGGAAATGTAGTATCGAGTCCTAATGGAACATTTACTATTTCTTCAGGATCAAATTTACCTTATACTTTAGAAAATGGGACTAATTATTTCTGGATAACTTATGATGTGCCAACATCTGCAACAACAAACAATTATGTTGACGCAGAATGTAATAGTGTAACTGCTGGAGGAACATCTTATACACCAACTACTACAGCACCATCGGGTGGAAGAAAAATTATAGAACCACCAACTTTTGATGGAACATTTGAAACAGCAACAACATTTTCTGGTAACGGAATGGACGAGGTAAATGATAGTCAGAATTACTGGATGGTAGGAACTGCAACGGATAATGGAGGTGCCAGAAGTGCATATGTAACTAATGATGGTTCTTCAAATGCTTACGATAACGGAACATCATCTGTATCTCACTTTTATTTTGATTATTTATTTCCATCAGGAGAAACTGTAATAACATTATCTTTTGATTGGAAAATGGATGCTGAAAGCAGTTATGATAATTTAAAAGTTTTTATAGAACCTACTTCTGAAACACCGGTTGCGGGAACAGCAAATAATTCGTCATATCGAGTTGGGGCTTCTTATTACAGCGAAAATACAAGTTGGCAAACAGAAAGTATAACAATAGATGGTTCTAATGCTGGAACTTTAAAACGAGTTGTTTTTCAATGGGAAAATGATGGTAGTTTAGGAGATAATCCTCCAGCAGCAGTTGATAATATTATTATTGATACTCATGTTCCTGCGGCACCAAATTGTGCAGATAATTTATCTCCAGCAGATGGAACAACAGATGTTTGTAATGCTACTGTAAATTTAACATGGAGCCCTCCATCAGTAGGAGACGCTCCTGAGAGTTATATTTTATATTTCGGAACAGATAATCCACCAACAAATATCGAAAACGGAACAGATTTAGGAAATGTAACCTCGTATGATCCCGGTACTCTTAATCAAAACACTACATATTATTGGCAATTAACACCATATAATTCAGGAGGAAGCGCAAGTGGATGTACTGTGTATTCGTTTACTACGGGAAATGGTCAGGCAAATGATCTGCCTTGCAATGCGGAAGCCATAACATTAGGCTCTACAGCCTCTGGTAATAACGATTGCACATCGGATGACAGCGAACCAGGAGCCCCTTCTTGTTGGACAAGTGGTAATGTAAATACTGTTTGGTATTCTTTTATTGCACCCGCAAGTGGAGCTGTAGATATTGCAACAGGCTTAGGAACTCTTAATAGTACACAAGTGGCAATATATTCAGGCACTTGTTCTTCTTTAACCTTAGTAGAGTGTAATTCAGCAGACCCAGATTGTGGTTCAACCTACGATAATACAAATTTTACTCTTACAGGATTAACTTCAGGCGACACTTATTTTATTGCTGTTGACGGCGAGGATGATGATATAGGAACGTTTAATATTACAATATCAGATAATTCTGTTGGATTACCAATAGTATTTGGACAAGATTGTGGAATAGATAACGCAATTCCTGTGTGCAATAGTCAATTTACAGTTGGAAATCCTGGTTTCCAGGCGGTTGGCAATTATTGTGACTTTGATGGAAGTCAAGATTGTACAGGAGGAGAGCGAGGATCTGTTTGGTATCATATTGAAATAGGCTCTAATGGGACTCTAGAGTTTACATTAGTTCCTAATGATTACGATGCATCAGGAAGTACAGGTAACGAAACAGATTATGATTTCTTACTGTATAGAGTTGCGAGTGGAAGTTCCGACAGCTCGGTTGTTGACTGCTCTTGCATTAATGACAATACTTGCGGTCCAATACGTTGCGATTATAATTATTTGGGAATAACAGGAATGCATGGTACCGCAGATGATGATGCACCGGCCCCTTATAACCCAGACTATAATGGTGCTTTTGTATCGGCATTAGATGTACTTGCTGGTGATGAATTTTTCTTAGTAATTTCAAACTATTCAAATAGTACTTCTGGTTTTGATTTAGATTTAGGAACTACTCCAATAACCGTTCCAGGTGGAGTTCCTACGGAACTAACATGGACTGGTGGTGCTAATAGTACAGACTGGTACGATCCTTTAAACTGGGGAGATTGCGCTTATTACCCCAATGAAAATATTGATGCTAATATTATAGCTTCCTCTGCGTATCAGCCAATAATTGATGCTGTAGACCCAAATAACGGAGACAATGCTCGTTCAAGAACTTTAACCATAAGCTCAGGAGCGAATCTTACTATTAATTCTGGACAAACACTTGAGGTATATGGAGATTATGATAATACAGGTATTTTAAATGCAAATACAAATTCTACAATTCTGATTACAGGAGGAGCAAATCAAAATTTAGATGGAAGTTTACAAGGTTCGTCGGCTTTCGATAATTTAACTATTTATAAATCCTCAGGAAGTGTTAAAACACTGCAAGACATTGAAATAACAGGTGATTTCACGACAACTAATTCAACGAGTATCTTCGATTTAGATGATAAAATGTTTACACTTGGTGGAAATTTTAATAATAGCGCAGGGTCAACAAGTTTTACAGGAAGTTCCAATAGCAGTGTCATATTTAATGGTTCAACCGTTCAGACATATATTACTGGGGGATCTTTAAGCCTACACGATGTGACAATAAATAATACAGGTAATGGACTTTCTTTACAAGATAACTTAATTATTAATTCGACAGGCTCTTTAACGTTGCTTAATGGCTTAATAACAACTAATTTGGAACTTGTTATAATGAACAACATTTCTCCTGGAACAATAGCGTCAGGAAATACAGATAGTTATATTTTTGGAACATTAAGAAGATATATAACGAGTAATAGTGGTATTTATAATTTGCCAGTTGGTGATGCTGATCAATATGCACTAGCTCAATTAGGTAATCATAATTTGGCTGGGGTTTCTTATTTAGAAGCTAAGTTTTACGATACATTTACGAGCTCTGGTTCTTTAGATCCAACAAGAGCAATTGATTTTGGTACACCGTATACAGGGCTTTCTAACGGAGGAATGTGGGAAATTGAACCAGATATTCAACCCTCTTCTGGTACATACGATATTTTCTTAACATTTGATGACGGTATGGGTTTTGATGGTATGGGTATTCCGATAGGGAATGCTTTCCCTGACATTTCGGATAATCAGTTTGGAGTATTGAAAAGAAACTCAACATCGGATTTGGCTTCCGATTGGTACGGAGAATCTATTGGAACCATAAATGCTAATGGAGGAGTAGGTAGAATGTTATCCGATGGATATGCTTCTCGATACGGTATTAGCTCATTTTCAGACTTTGCTTTAGGAAAAGTAGATTACCCTCTTCCTATAGAGTTATTAAGCTTTTCTGCTAAATGTGAGAACGGAAATGCTTTGTTAAAATGGAATGTCGCCTCTGAGATTAATAGTAATTATTACAATATAGAGAAAAGTGTTGATGCTAAGCAATACGATGAAATCGTTAATATATTGGTACGGAATGGACTATCTTTTCCAAAAATGTATGAGTTTATTGATGAAAATTATACACAACCGGCTTATTACAGACTCAATGAGTTTGATTATGATGGGCAGAAATCAAGCTTTAAAGCTATATATTTGGACTGTACCAATGTATTAGATTATTCAATAAAATCTAGAGCAATATCTTATAATAATATGCTAATAGATTTTAATATTCCAAAAGGAGATTATCAATTATCGATATATGATAATACAGGTAAAGTTGTGTATAATCAGAATATTTATATACCAACGGAATTAGAACAATTAAACATTAGAAATTCATTGTTTACCGAAGGTATTTATTTAATTTTAGTACAAAACCAATATCATAAATATACTTCAAAAATAATCATGAATTAACTAATATGTAAGTATATAAGCTTATAGATATTTAACGCCATCTTTTTTAGATGGCGTTTTTTTGTCAATAAAAATATTCCGTTCGTCAAAGTATATTGATATATTGAAACTTTTCGTAAAGTAAGAAATCCCTTTTATCAAACACTGGCTTTGAAATTTGCATTTTGCACTAGTCAGACACTATCTTAGTAATCTCTTTAACCATAAATTGTATCACTATGAAGGCGTCAAATTTTTTTATTCTAGTATTTGTTTTTTCATTTTTGTTTAGTTTCTCGCAAGAATTACAAAAAAATGAAACGCTCGTTAAACGATTGGAAGGCGTTTCTTTTTCATATTCAAAATTGAACGATGGTTCCGATTATGTTTTCACAATTAATAATACATCGGGGAATGCTGTAAAATTAGTTTGGGATGTTAAAATATTTTATACCGAATTAAATAGCGAAGAAATACATAAATTACAAGTTGTATCTCCTGGAGATGTAGCAAAAGTGAATGCTACAGAGGGCTTAGTATTACAAGAAAAGAATCAAAATCAATATAGTAGTAAAAAGAGAATAAAACGAATGGAGGTTCACAATGTAGAGTTTACTGGTCTTTAGTAAATATTTCACCTCCAAAATAAATTAAGTTTTTTTCTATTAACTACAAATACACTACCGATATGAGACTTTTTACAATTATAGTATTTATCTTATCATTTTTCTTACTTCACCCATTAAGTGTTAATGCTCAAACTACAGTAAGTTATTATTTTGAAAATTACAGTAGCTCAAATTATGATCATAATCCTACTTATGCAGTTGATGGATCAATCTCAACTTATGCCGATGATAATAATAATGGACATGCTATTGTATTAGATGCTAATACTTGTTTAGGAGTCGATTTAGGAATAATAACGAGTGTAAAACTTAAAGTTTATTTTAAAAATAATTATACAAGTTCAAATACAAATAGAACTGTTGTACCTCGTCTAATACCAAAGTTTAATGGCACAACTACTGGCGGAAATTATAATGAATCTCCAGGAGACTATTCAACAGCTGCTTGGAGTTCTTATTTTGATATTACTTCAGATGCTAGTGCTCCAGCAACTTGGACTTGGTCCGATGTGCAGAATTTGGATTGTATAGTACAAACATATCGACCAAGTTCGGGACAGCAAAAACTATATAAGGTTGAAATTCAAGTTACTTATAATTGTTCAGCATTTCCTCCTCCTGTTGTTAACGATACTACAATTTGTCCGGGTGATGTTAGCCTAAAAGCGTATGGTAGCTCCAATTGTGCAGAGTATAGTTGGTACGATGCTTCTAGTGGAGGAAACTTTCTACATACAGGGGTGTTGTACGATGTAAACATAACTGCAACAACATCTTATTATGTTGAAGCTTCAGCCCCAGGAAGTTTTAGTGTAACGCCAGAAACAACAAATTCGTACGTAGTTGACCACAACGCTGCAACAGGTGATGATCGTTCAGGAATTGCAATTACTCCTAATTACTTATATGTGATTGGAGACAATAATACAGCAAGAATGGATTTGCCATTGACTCTTCTTACAGCAACTAGTTTTCCCAAGCACGATGGGTTGTTTAGTGACCTGGCTACAGGAAACTTATGGACGCTTTACGATGGAAGTGCAGAGCCTGTTGGAACTTCTTTATCTGGGTATAACGTAACTTCATTAAAGCAATTTGATGATGGATTAAGTTATAATGGAACAACACTTACTTTATCATCTTCTTTTATTGTTGGTGATGAGGGAGGTATATATGCGGGTAAAGGTTTTGTTATTATCCAAGACGGAGATACCGATAACTTTTATAAAATTGATTTAACAACAGGAATTGTTACAAGTCTAGGAATAGTTGCTACTCCTAATAGACGATTTGGCGAAAATTGGGCAACTTGGGGAGTGGCAGAATACGACGGTTGCAATTATTATGTTTTATATACCGATGGTACAAATGATGATATCGTTCGTTTAGATTTAACAAGCGGAGCAACAACTGTGGCCGCAAATCTTACAAATATTAGCGATATGGCTTCTATTACCGTATCTCCATGGGAAAATCGATGGTATTTTCATCACGAATATTCTGGAGAGTTTGGCGGAACTAACGAAACCTGCGGCTATGCAGATGCAACAATTATATCTTCTGCAGGAGGAACTTGTTCAAGTAGCCGTGACGAAATTGTTGTAAACGTTACAGCAGCTCCTGCTGCGCCAAGTATTTCAGCTTTTCCAGCAACAATAATTGCTGGGGATATATCAACTTTAACAGCAGGTTATTCAGGAGGTACACTAAATTGGTACGATGATGATTGTGGAGGTAATATTTTTGCAACAGGAGAGCCCGTAAATGTAAATCCAACATTAACACATACCTATTATGCTGCAGTAGATAATGGATCTTGTATATCGGAATGCGATACAGTAACTGTAATTGTTGCTCAGCCATGTCATATTGAGGCTCTTGCTAATGGAGACTCCGATACATTAAATATTTGTTCTGGAGATACTGTTGATATTATTGGAGCAGGAGGTTGTTCTTATTTAATGGATAATGCTTTTGACGATGGAACTATGGGAGTAGGATGGGAGTCGAATGCTTCACCAGATTTTTCTAATCCTTGTCCAGCGCCAGTTGATGGTAGTACTTATTTATGGATTGGTGATGCAGCAACTTTCCCTCGAGATTTAATTACTCAACCTTATGCTGTGTCAGAAGACTGTCAAGTTTGTTTCGATTTTATTATGGCTACACAAGGTAACTCGACACCTTGCGAAGGTCCAGACGAAATGGACGAAGGCGTATCTTTACAGTGGTCTGTTGATGATGGAGCAACATGGAGCGATATTACTTATTTTTGTCCTGATGGAAATGAATATGCCACAAATTCGTGGGTAGGAAGTAGTGCCTCTGGAGGAGGAACAGGAACTCCATTCAATGTTTGGGGTAATTACTGTTACAATGTACCAACAAGTGCAGCATCAGAAACAACAAAATTTAGATTTCATCAAGAGCAAGTAACATCAAATGTTTATGATCATTGGGGAATCGATAATGTAGAAATTACTTGCCCAATGGAAGGGCAAACTGTACAATGGAATTATGGACCAACAGTTCTAGATCCTGTGGCTGATGAAACACCAGGCGCAAGTACAACTTATACCGTTATTTTGGACGATGGTTTAGGATTTGGTAATGCCGATACAGCAAGTGTATATGTGCATATTATCGGAACGCCTTCTGTTACAGATGATCATGCTTGTCAGCCAGGAGATCCTGTTACTTTATTAGCTAGTGGTTTAGGAACTTTGGAATGGTACGATGATGCTACAGCAGGAAGTCTTGTAAACACAGGAACAAGCTATAATATTGCTAGTCTGTCTGCTCCAGATTCATTTTATGTAGCGGAAGTCCTTCCTTCTTTTGCAACTGTTAATTATACTTTCGATTCGGATATGGAAGGTTGGACTGCTAGTCATGCTTGTGCAGGAAGTGATGATTGGTCTTATAATTCAGACGGAGGAACAGGAGTTTTGTTTGCAGCAGACCCTTCACATACTTCTGCTCAATTAGTACAATCACCTAGTATCGATGTTTCGGCTTGGGCAGGAAGTCTAACATTATCTTATACTCATAAATATACTACCGAAAATGGATATGATGAAGGAATTGTAGGTTACAGATTAGATGGAGGAGCTTGGCAATATTTTACTCCGACAGGCGGCTCATATAACGATGTTAATAATATTGACTATAATCCTTTTAATGGCTGTTCTACAAATAGTTTAGAATCCTATCATGGCACACAATCTAGCTATGTTACGCATTCTGGTTCTATAGATGTAAGTACCGCAAGTACATTAGAAGTTGCATTTGTATTTACCTCCGATGGTTCAGTAGGTAGTACAGGTTGGTATGTCGATGAAGTTACTATTGCAGGAGGAGGAACAGGTTCTTGTCCAACTTCTAGAGCAGTTGTTTATGCCGATATAAGTAATATTAATGCAGATAATTCTGTGGTAGATGCATCTTGTTATGGAAATAATGATGGACAAGCAACAGCGGTAGCAGTGGACGATTTAGGAATGCCAATATCAGGAATCTATTCTTTTACTTGGGATAATTCAGAAACAACATCTACAATTACAGGTCAGTCTGCCGGAAGTTATGATGTAACAATATCCGACGCTTATGGATGCGAAGCTCAAACAACAGCTATTGTAGGAAGCCCAGCAGAACCAACAGCAATGGCAACAGCTTCGGGAACTTCTGGAGATTGTAATATTGTTAGTCCAGACGAATGGGTACATATTGTGAGTAGTACCAATGATGACGAAATAATAGCTTCTGTTTTTGATGCTGCAGGAGGAAACGATTTATATGATACAGAAGCGGAAGCCACCATTTACGGAGCCGTGCAATATTACAACTCACAAGCTTATTTACAGCGAGTAGTAAGAGTAACCCCTTCTATTCAAGGTCCTGCAATAGTGAGGATATATTTTACTGATGCAGAATTTACAGCTCTACAAGCAGCAGATCCTGGTATTACATCTATTTACGATTTGGGCGTAACAAAATGCGAAGAAGGTGGCGGTCAGTGGGATGATTGTTCATTAATGTCGGGAGTTAATTTTGCTGTAAGCCCAATTGGAACAGGCTATTATGCAGAAGTTACAGTTGCTAATTTTTCTAAATTTTATATTCATAAAGAAACTGGTTGGCCATTACCAGTTGAGTTAACTGATTTTACAGCTCATTGTTCCGATAATGGAGTTCAAATAGAATGGTCTACATCAACAGAAAAAAATAATGATTACTTTATTATTGAAAAATCTGATGATATGAAAAATTTTGAATATGTAGCAGAAATTTCTGGACATGGGAACTCGAATGTTGTAAATAATTATTCTTACGAAGATTTCACTTATAAAGGAGGAAAAGTATATTATAGATTATTACAAGTAGATTATGATGGCAAATCGGAATATCATCCAGCAGTAGTTGTAAACTGTAATAATACTGAGAATGGTTCGATTTCAGCTTATCAAATCTCAACACATTCTATTAGTGTAGAAGCAAGAGTTAATCGAGGAGATTACACCTTGTCGATAGTTGATAATACAGGAAAGTTAATTGTTAATGAAAGAATTAATGTTACTGAAGAAAATCAAAAATTTATTTTCCGTAATTATGCTTTGATTCCAGGTTTGTATTATGTTAGCTTGAGAAATAACATCAATAAATACGATAAAAAAGTGAACATAGAATAGTTCGAATTAAAAAGAATTTGTAGAGTTACTCGTTAGAGTAAAATAGTTAGAAAGCCGTCAAGTAGTGTTGATGGCTTTTGCTTTTCATATATTCAATAAGTAAAAAACGTTATAGGTAGATCCCAGATTCTATATTAATTTGTTGAGATAATTGAGAATTAATTTTCTTTCTTTGAAATCCACCAATTATATATAAATAAGCTAGAGGCAGAGGTCAATCCAATAGCTAGAATAACTATCCATATATTCGAAGGATGAAACTGTTGCCATAGGGTATTGGTAAGTTCAGTTTCGGAAATATTTGCTTGTTGAGCAATAGATTTAAAAAGTTGATTGTGACTAAGATTTTTGTCAATAATATAATGATTTTCTAAGGCAAATTCTTTTGCAAATTCAAATTTATCCGATAAAATTTGGTAGACGGGGCCCGAAATAATTCCGGCACCAACATTACCAACAAAAAGCGGTAAAAATGAGTAACCCATATAGAGCGCTTTTTTATCTTCGGAAGCTATCTTGCCAATATATTCGGTAATTTTTGGCGAGGCTGACATTTCTCCAATCGAAAAAATAAACATGGCAACTAATATGTATAGAACATTCTGTGAGAATAAGGTTAACGCCATTCCAATAGAGGCGATTATAATTCCTGTAATCATAGCATTAAGAGGTTTCTTTTTCATTACTAAAGCAGAAATCCCAATCTGAAAGATAATGATAAATAAAGCATCAAAATTGGTGATGAATTCAGATTCCATTTGCCCTGCATGTCCGTATTGTTCTGAAATAAATGGGATATTAATATTGAAGAAATGATATAAACTTCCTGAATCGACCCACTGTGTAATAAATACTGGAAGGGTAAAAAATAGTTGGTTGTACATGATCCAGAATCCTGAAATAATGAGCAAAAAGACAACGAATTTCAGGTCTTTTAATACTAAAATGATATTTTTAAAAATAATCAGAATGGTATCTTTAAGGCTTTCATCCGATTTTTTTCGACCCGGTTCTTTATAAAATAAAAGGAGAATAAAGTTTAAAGTGATGATTCCTGCCGAAATGTAGAAGACCGATGAACGATAAATAAGGGTGAGTAGAGGTCCAATAAATGCACCAAGGTTGACCATCATATAGAAAATTCCGAATCCAATTGACGAATTTTTTTCGTTGGTCGTTTTAGCAATGGTGGCCGAAATAATTGGTTTAAAAAGAGCTGCCCCTATTGCCAAATAGATATACATAATAAAAACGCCTGTAAAAGAGTGGAATAGAGGCAATAAGAGAAATGCTGTAGTGTAAATAACAAAGGCAATCGAAAGCATTCGTTTGTATCCATATTTATCGGCAATAGATCCTGTTATTACGGGTAGGAAATATAAAATCCCTGTTCCTATTCCCATTATCATTCCTTTCTGAGTTTGGGTGAATTCCAAACCTCCTAAATCGCTAGATTGTGTTAAATAATTAGCAAAGAGCATAAAGAATCCATACCAAGCCCAACGTTCAAATAGTTCAATTGTATTGGCAACCCAAAAAGTTTTGGGAAATGTTTTGAAGATATTCATAGAAGGGGGAGATTTGTAATGATTAGTCTGTATGTTTTATTATTGTAATTATTTTGTCGATTAACAAATATAATCAAATTTGTTAATCTTTATTAATTAAGTAATTTTTAGTATTAAAAAACAGATCTGTTTAGTGAAAATTAATTTACTTTTAAAGTTGTTTTTAAGAAAATGCTATTGTTTAGTAATTCCTATTTAATATAAAATGGGTAAGTAATTAATCGTTAGTGAATTAATTATGTAAATGTGGAATAATCCATAATATTTATTAAGACCAATTAATCAATGAAAAAAAATACTTATAAATTTAGACTACAATTTTTATTAACGATATTTATTTTGATTGTTTCATTTAGCAACTTAAATGCGCAAGAACAAGATACTTTAAAATCAGAAAAACAGTCTGCATTAAAACTGTTTGTAGATTGTCAGTGGTGCGATATTGAGCATTTTAAAAAAGAAATTACACTTGTTAATTATGTGAGAGACAGAAAAGAAGCTGATGTGCATATGATTATTACAGAAATGAATACAGGAAGTGGAGGAACTGAATATTCGCTTATTTTCTATGGCGAGGGTAAATATAAACCTTTGAGCGATACTATTACTTTTGCCTTGCCTCCAAATTCGACCGATGAAGAAGAGCGAGACGCACAAATCAAAAATATTAAAAGAGGATTAACGCCTTTTATTCTTCGTTCGCCTATGGCCAATAAAATATCTATCACTTACCAAAAGGATAAAGGAAAAGAAGAGATTGTGGAAGATAAGTGGAAAAGTTGGGTGTTCGAAACCAGTGTAAATGGATTCTCACAAGGAGAGGATGTTTATACGAACTTGAATTTGTGGTCAAATGTAAGTGCTTCTAAGGTGACCCCAGATATTAAGATAGAATTAAAATATCAAAATAGTTTTAATCAATCTGTTTATCGATTAGAATCGGAAACTATAGAATCTTTTACCAGAAGCAATTATGGTAATCTGCTTATTACTAAAAGTTTAGGTGAGCATTGGGCTTACGGAGGCTTTGCTAAAGTTTATGGATCGACCTATTCTAATATAGAGGTTTCGAGTTCGGTGATGCCTGCGGTGGAGTATAATGTTTATAAATATTCCGAAGCGACCACTAAGCAGCTTCGTTTATTGTATAAGGTAGGTCCTCAGTATAATAATTATATCGATACGACTATTTTTGACAAAACTAGTGAGATTTATTATTCTCAATATTTGGGCATTAATTATAAGAATGTTCAGAAATGGGGTTCTATCGAAGGGTCTGTATATGGGTCGACTTTCCTAAACGATTTCTCGAAGAACAATGTTGGCATATATGTCAGTAGTAGTTTCCGTCTTTTTAAAGGATTTTCTTTGATGTTAAATGGAGGTTACAATCAGAAGCGAAATCAAATATCCTTACCTAAGGAGGGGTCTAGTACTTCCGATATTCTCCTCAGGCAAAAAGAGATGGCAAGTAATTATAATTATTGGGTGAATTTCGGATTCTCGTATACTTTTGGCTCTATTTACAATAATGTTGTGAATGCAAGATTCGAAGATTAATAGCAAGGTTTTATTTATTTTGTAGCTTGTGTCCTGATTGCTGCTAGCTTATAGGCTGCATAAGCATTGATTATTCCTCCTGTCTGGCTTAGTGTTCCGAAACGGACTTTTTGGTCTTTTTGTTGACCTTTTCTCGCTATAATTACTTTGCGTTTAGAAACATCGAAAGCAGATTCTAATAGAATTGATTTTAATTCTTTGGCACTTAGCTCAGGGAAATACGACCAAATTAGGGCAGCAACTCCTGTCGAAATAGGAGAGGAAAAACTTGTTCCACTTGCTTTTTTGTAGGTGTTATGTGGGTGAGAAGAAACAATGTCTACCCCTGGTGCAAAAATATCAACAGCTTCCTGTCCATAGTTAGAAAAAACAGCCTTCATTTTTTTGTTTCTCTTTTGGTCCGATGCTCCTATGGTAATCACATTTTCAATTTTCCCTTTATTACTGAATGCCGTTGGATAATGCACATTATTATCAATATTTACATTATCGTTTCCTGCAGCTTTAATCATTAATACATTTTTTGAAGCAGCATACCGCATTGCATCCCAAACCATCGATTTATTTGGTGAGTATGCTTTCCCAAAACTCATATTAATAACATTAGCTCCATTATCTACAGCGTATCTAATTCCTAAGGCAACATCTTTATCGTATTCATCACCGTTAGGGACTGCTCTAACTACCATTATTGATACGTTATTACAGATACCATCGATTCCGATATTGTTGTTTCGAGTAGCGGCAACCAAACCGGCAACCATAGTTCCATGTTCTGCAGTAGGTCCTGTTACATCGTTATTCCCATAATCGTCATCATTAATATCATTGAGGTCATCACCAATTATTTCTTTTCTAGGGTCAAAATAATAATCGTAAATCTTAGCAGCGTCTTTTAAGTGTTGGTAATAGTTTTGCACTTCTGTGTAGGTGATTCCTTTTTTTAGAATATCTTTCTGGTAATCGATGGATGCTTGAATTCTGGAATCTGAAGAGGTTTGTTTTTTTAAGAATGAGTATGTTAGTTGGTCTGTTTTGAAGTATTTTTTTAAAATTGAATCAGTCAATAAATAATTTTCTCTAAACTGACCAAAATTTTTCTTTTCAGTTTTGCTGTCGTTGTATCGTCTAAGGAATTTCTTTTCTAAGGCTTTAAATTCTTCTATTTTTTCGGGACTAATATTTTTGTTATTATCTATTTCGTTTCTAAGAGTTAGGTAGTAACGGGTCATTTCTATGGTTGTTGTATTAATATTTACACCATCTTTATTCCCTAAAAAATTCCAACCATGTATATCATCAATATATCCATTTTTATCATCATCGATACCGTTATCCGGTATTTCGTCTTTGTTTATCCAAATCTGATCTTTTAAATCTTCGTGTTCAACGTCGACTCCACTATCAATAATAGCAACAATAATTTTCTTCTTAGAAGATGTATGATTCAATATTTCGTTGTATAATCTCTGTGTTGCAATGCCTAGTATTTTGTCAGTCTTATAATCTTTATGTTGCCAAGTTAGCGTTTCTGGACTATAATTATCAACGTTTTTTTCTTGACCAAATAAACTTAAACTACATATTGTTACTATTGCAAATATTAAATTTCTCATCTTTTTAGAATTAGTTTTTCTTGAATCAAAAATAGATATAAACATTTATGATATAGTAAAATAGATTAATTATTTTTTATTGTCCTTAAATATAACGTTAAGCTGATACTAGAGCCTAATATTACTATACTTCCAATCATAATTAATGCTGTTTGAATGGAAAATTTGTCTGAGTACCACCCAAAAAACGGACCTGCAATGGCAAAAATAACTCTTATAGCAAAGTTTCTGATTGATAAAACCGTAGCTCTTACGTCCGATGTTGTAATTTGGTTAATATAATCTTTAAGTATGGGGGTTGCAATGCCTCGTGTGAAGTAAAAAAACGCAAGAATTAATATCAGACTCCAATGGTTTAGAAAGCCTAAAAGAAAATAACTCAGACTTATCCCGAAAATAATTAAGAGTAGTGTTTTAGTTTGACCTAATCGTTGTTCTATTTTGTAAGCAATTAATGTGGTGAGTCCTACAATTAAGTTAAGTACAGAAAGAGCAATCCCTATTTCGCCTAAGCTGTAGTTAAAGATGTCTTTTAAATAGGGCTGTATAAACCAAGCCATTGTGAGTGTAGCCGTTCCTATAAATGCTGTAAGTATTATTAATGATTGTAATTTTCTATCTTTTATTAATGTATTTTTAAGAACATTGATAATAGCTTTCCATCGGTCTTTTTTTATTTTTTCTCGTTTGGGTTCAATAAGAGTAATTGCAGCAGGAATAGCAATCATTGCAACAAAGGTTTGGGCAACAAAGGGTGTTCGTAGACTCATTTCTGCGAGGAAACCACCGATAAGAGCTGCAATAGTTTCTGCAAAATTGCCAATAGATAATACTCGCCCCTCTATCTTTACATATTCCTTTTCTCGTTTTTCTTGAAGGAGAGAATCGTATAGAAGAGCAGAGTCGGAGCCAGAAATAAAACTTTGACCAATTCCAAGTGTTAGTTCGGCAATTAAGAAACCCCAAAAACCATATGTTAAACTATAAATTCCGAAACCAATTACACCAAGAAAACTTCCGATAATTAAAGTGCTTTTCCTTCCCCAAATATCAGCAAAGTAACCCGATGGTATTTCTATAATAACAATTGCTACGGAGTAAATGCCTTGCAACAAAAGGACGTCTTTCATGCCCAACCCATTTTCTTGATAAAACAAGGTAATAATAGGCATAATTAGCATAAACCATTTGGCTGTTTTAATTATATAGAGTTTGTATATATTGGCTTGTAAATTCAAGGTCTTGTCATTATCTTTTTTTTTGAACTTATGTTAATTTTATTCGAAATCTTTAATTCACAGATGCTTGCATCGAGTTAATAAATTTAGTACTTATTATGCCTTGTCGACTCAGCCTCGAAGAAATTGATTAGAAAATATTTTTCTGAGGATATTGATATTTAAGATTTATTAATACTCCATTCTTATATTTATATAAAACTCTGGGAGTCCAGCCTTCATCTATTCGCCACCGACCATTGGCAACTCCATTACGATAAATTTCAACTTTGTTTTGTTCAAAATAGAACCACGATCCATTTTTCTTTCCGTTTTTATATAAGCCACTAATAATGAGTTTCCCTTTTGGGTCGAATTCTTTCCAGCTGCCATTTATACTTCCATTCATAAATACAGAAAAATATTTAATTTTTCCATTGGGATGATAGACTTTATAAATCCCCGACATTTCGTTTTTGAATAATTGATATTGATAAGCTAGGCTATCGTTAGAATAGTAGCCTTTGACAATTGTTTTGTTAGAGTTAACGGTTTCTTTTTGCTCTTTGATTAGCCTATTCTCAAAATCTTGGGAGTCATTTTTAATAAGAATAGTTTGAGAAGAAACAGAAGTTGCTGATAATAATGAAATTAATAATATCAGTCTTATTATCAGCAACATAATTTATTATAAAAATATTAAAAATAAGATGGGGATAAGAATACCCGCAATAGTATAAATACCACCTCTGCCAATAATACCTTTTTTTCCTCTTACCATAAAGATGCTTGTAATGGCAAATAAAATAAGTGCAGCCGCAAAAATATCAGAAAACCAAGTCCACCATGTGTGAGGATTATAATGTAAGAAATTGACTTGATAGAAAATAGGTCTTTTGTTAAGAAATTCGGCTTGTCCTTCACCTGTTTTTGTATTTACTACAATAGAAGAACCTCCTTTCAAGAATATTTTAATTAGATCAGGACGAGGAAAATAATACTTTCTTAAATTATTATTATTATCAATTTCTTTAACCAACTCTTCAACATGTATTCGTGTTTGGCTATTTTTAGATAAATCAATTTGAGTAGTGAAGTCTTTTAGTTCAACAGAATAGCTAGGATTCCAATCTTGCATATGATTTAGTGCAATTCCCGATAAACCATAAATAATAGTCGTTCCGATAAAAAAGAAGCCGATATCGCGATGCAATATTCGGCTCCATTTACGTATTTGTTTCATAAGTTGCAAAAAGTGAGATTATTTTACTTCTTTGTGCGAAACGTATTCTAGGTGATACTCAGAAAAGTGGTCTAAACCAGTGCTTTTTAGAGAATCTCTCATCATATTTACGTAAGCAATCATTCGTTCTTGACGTGTTTCAGTTTCTTCGCCCTCACTGTGCATATTAATAGCATCTTCTTCAATTTTAAGTAGTGATGCTTCGTCAGTACGGTCTTCTTTTACAATTCCAGTAACAATAATTTCTTTTCCGACCAAACCGTCTTCAAATCGGTCTTCGGATAAAACATGGACATCAACACCATCGCCAACTAAAAGAATTTTTTTGCCCCCATGCTTGCATACATGATCTACAATACCTTGAGTTTGAATCTCTTTATCTAGATTTTCGGCACCTTTTGCCTGAAGGTCGGCAAGTGGAATAAATGTATCGTTTGTAGTAGCTTCTACAGCATCGTTTGTTGTCTCTTGCGTAGTGTTGGTGCTTTGATTACAAGCTGTTAGTAGAGCTAAAGCACTCGCTAAAATAATAAGTTTTTTCATCGGTAAATGTTTAATTTTTAAAGTAAATTTTTATTAATATCCTCTTTAGACTTAAATGAATTAAAAAGGTTTAATTTTTTGTAAAGATAATATATTTATTGATTCAGTCATTATTAACAAGACATCCTAATAGCTTAATAAAAAAACATTACTTTTGCATCTTTAAAATTTGATATAGATGGGCTTAAAACAAGAAATCGAAAGACGCAGAACGTTCGCAATTATTAGTCACCCTGATGCAGGAAAAACGACACTAACCGAAAAATTATTATTGTTTGGTGGAGCCATTCATGTTGCCGGTGCTGTAAAGAGCAATAAAATAAAAAAAACAGCGACTTCCGATTTTATGGAAATTGAACGCCAGAGAGGAATCTCTGTTGCTACATCTGTAATGGGCTTTGATTATAGAGGACATAAAATTAATATTCTAGATACCCCTGGTCATCAAGATTTTGCCGAAGATACTTTTCGAACATTAACGGCTGTAGATTCTGTAATTATTGTTGTAGATGGTGCAAAAGGCGTTGAGGCTCAGACTAAGAAATTAATGCAGGTTTGTAGAATGCGTAAAACACCTGTAATTGTATTTGTAAATAAATTGGATCGAGATGGTAGAGATTATTTTGATTTGTTAGACGAAATTGAAGAGCAGTTGCAGATTCAAGTTAAACCGTTAAGTTGGCCTGTTGGTGAAGGTTCTGGTTTGAAAGGGGTTTACAATATTTACAACGAAAGTTTATATCTATTTCAAGGCGATAAACAAGAAGTGAAAAAGGGTGTTGAAATTAATGATATTAATGGTTCAGAATTAGACGATATTATTACAAAAACTTCTGCCGATACGCTTCGTGAAGATTTGGATATTGTAAGAGAAGTTTATCCTAATTTTAATCGAGATACTTATATTGATGCTCAAGTTGCTCCTGTATTTTTTGGGAGTGCTTTGTTTAATTTTGGGGTTCAAGAATTATTAGATTGTTTTGTCGATATTGCTCCTTCTCCTTTGCCATCGCAAACAGAAGAACGTCAAGTTTCGCCATACGAAGAGGCTTTTTCTGGCTTTGTATTTAAGATTCATGCTAACATGGATCCTAATCATAGAAATAGATTAGCTTTTGTAAAAATTTGTTCTGGGAAATTTGAAAGAAATACAAACTACTTACATGTTGGATTAAATAAGAAACTTAAATTTTCAAGTCCAACAGCTTTTATGGCCGAGAAAAAATCTATTATAGATGAGGCTTATCCTGGCGATATTGTGGGAATCCCAGATACAGGGAATTTTAAAATTGGAGATACCTTAACTTCTGGTGAAATAATGCATTACAAGGGGCTGCCAAGTTTTTCTCCCGAACTTTTTAAATATGTGAATAATGCCGACCCAATGAAGTCTAAGCAATTAAATAAAGGCTTGGAACAATTAATGGATGAGGGTGTCGCTCAGTTGTTTACAAATAAAATGAATGGACGTAAAATTATTGGAACAGTGGGGCAATTACAGTTCGAGGTGATTCAATATCGTTTGTTGCACGAGTACAATGCTTCTTGTCAGTACGAAGGTATTATGTTGCACAAAGCTTGTTGGATTAAATCCGATAACGAAGAGCAATTGAACGATTTTAAGAAAAGAAAATATCAATATATGGCTACAGATACACATGGGAGAGACGTTTTCTTGGCAGAATCATCATATGTTTTGCAGAATGCTCAAACCAATTTCCCCGACATTCAATTTTTCTTTACATCCGAATTTAAATAGAAATTTATTGAGCCTATTTAAAAGTTTTTAGAAACTAAATATCTTGAGAATCATTTCTTTTTAAAGATTTATTATATTTATAAAATAATAATTTTAAAACCAAAAATATATCTATCGTGGAAGATTATCAGCAGGAAATTAAGAATCTAGTTTCTAAAGTAAGTAATAATAAAATAGATCAAATATTGCAGCTTGCATTAACAGCATCCAACAGGAAATATTACAGAGTTATTTTAGAAAATGGAGAATCGTATATTGCTGTATATAACGATATTGTGAAGGAAAATGAAGCGTTTATTTCATTTGCTAAAAGTTTAAAAGAAATTGGGACTAAAGTCCCTAATGTATATCAGATCTCAGATGATAAATTATGGTATTTGCAAGACGACTTAGGTCATCAAACTTTATTCGATTTTTTGAATAGTAATAGACACAAAAATGATTTTGATTCGAAAAGAAGACAAGTTTATCAAGCTATTATTAAAGATTTAATTAATATTCAAGTTAATAGTTACCAGACTATTGATTTTTCTATTGGTTTCCCAAGACCATCGTTCGATGAACAGTCAATAAATTGGGATTTAAATTATTTTAAATATTATTTCTTAAAATTCTCAGGTATTAATTTTGATGAACAACTTTTAGAAAATGATTTTGATTTTTTGACAAAAAAATTATTAAAAGTACCCAATACCTATTTTTTGTATCGTGATTTTCAGTCTCGAAATATTATGTTGTTCGATGAAAGTCGCTATTATATCGATTTTCAAGGAGGAAGAAAAGGCCCCTTGCAGTACGATTTATCTTCCCTTTTGTTTGATGCAAAAGCCGAATTAGATCAAGATTTTCGTAAAGAAATGTTAGTTTATTATTATGATAATTTACCAGAAGCTATTCAGAAAGCTCAACCACAGTTTAAAGATACTTTTTGGGATTTTGCACTTATCAGAATCATGCAAGCTATGGGAGCGTACGGATATAGAGGATTGTTCGAAAAGAAGCAACACTTTATCGATAGTATTCCATTGGCATTGAGTAATTTAAAATTAATACTTTCTGAATTAACTAATAAAGATGAGATACCGTATTTGTTTTCGATTTTAGAAAAATTACCAGACGCACCGGTCTTAAAAAAATATTTACCTAACAAAAAAGACAATCTTTTAAGCGTACAGATTAATAGCTTTTCATACAAAATTGGTGGTATTCCTAAAGATACGAGTGATAATGGTGGTGGCTTTGTTTTCGATTGTCGAGCTATTCATAATCCAGGACGCTATACTGAGTATAAACAATTGACAGGTAAAGATAAAGCAGTGATAGATTTCTTTAAAACAGTTCCTGAAATGGATATTTTCTTGGCGCATGTGTACGAAATGGTCGATGCTTCTGTAGAAAAATATATTGAAAGAGGTTTTACAAGTTTGATGGTTAATTTTGGATGTACAGGGGGGCAACATCGCTCGGTTTTTTCGGCCGAAAAATTGAATGAACATTTGACCAAAAAATATAATGTAAACATCGAGCTACATCATATAGAACAAGAGTAGATGACTTTAGATTTGCTTAAAATAGAGAATAAATTAGAACCACAAAAAGGATACGCATTAATTTCGGATCCTTTGTCAGATGATGATTATTTTGGACAT
>JAMOQL010000016.1 GCA_027064025.1 Bacteroidales bacterium | reverse complement strand
CTACAAACAGGAGCAACTCCCGATCCAAATATATCTCCATTTTCAATAACCCAATAAATATCGCGCCATACATTAGCTTGACCTCCTATAGAAGTTACTTCTATATAATCTAATTGAGATTCGTGTTGTGCACCTGCAACACCTCCATTAGCAAACCATTCTATTGGATTACCATCTGCCGACCACCAAGTTCCTCTAGAATATGAATTGTTTGGCATATTATCGTTACCTGAAATATTGATGTAACGCTTACCACAAGTGGAATCTATTAAAGAAAGATTTCCGTTTAATTTTATATAAGCCGTATCTTCGTACCAAAAATGTACGGGAACTGAATCTAAAGCATAACATTGTGCACTCTTAGCATTATATTCCATCCAGTGAACATAAACAGTATCTACCCCTGGATTAATTCCTGTTGAGTGATAGAACCAAGCATTGGTATCGGCCACTGCTGAAGGATTATTATCACCACAATTATATCCAAAGAAACCTTCTTGATTAATTAACCAACGGCCAACACTATTAACAGAGTTATCTAAATGAGCATCTAATTGAATACAGTTTCCACACATATCTACTGTTGTTAAACCTGCATTTGGGTCTGGACGTTTTAAGAATTCTACTAAAATAGAATCTCTAACTAAACAAGATGGATGATTGTTGCCTAAAATATTTTCTTCAGACATAACAATATTTAAACTATCTCCTAGATTAGCACTAATAGTTGTTGCATAAGTATCGTAAGGGATAGAAGTATATGTTCCTGAAACTACATTAGGGTTATTAGAACCGTACCATTGAACCTCGCTAACTGAAGCAGGTAAGGTAGGTGTTACATCAAACATAATTTGGTCGCTACATACGAGAGTGTCGCGCCCCACAAAAGGATGAGGCCTTTGATAGAAAGTAACGTAAGAAGACTCTGTTGATGCACAACCATTGGTAATTAGAGTAACAATCATAGGAATAGTTACGTGTCCACTATCTCCAAAAGCACTTTCTGGGAAATCTCTATAAACAATGGTCATAGGATCATACTGATTAAAAATAACAGGGACTTGACTTACGTACGGCCAGTCTGGATCTACAACCCACAACCAAGTATCATCACCATAACCAGTAGTATCTACATGGACTTGAGCATAATCAAAACATGTTTTTTGCTCTGGCAAAGTATTAAGTGTAATTGAATTTGGAGCAAAAGTAATAGTTACATCATCCGTATTAGAACATTGTCCATTCACCTCATGCCAAGTAACTACCCAAGGACCTTCACAGGTTACAGTAAATACTGCATTAGGATCATAAATATCAGGCACTCCAGTTAAATGATTAATAAATGTAGCCGAACAATTAGTTCCTCCCGCAGGTGAACTTGTTACTGTCCAATAACCTCCAAAAGTAGAAACAGCATGTAAAGTATCAAGAGTACCACAAGGTTGGTTATCATCACCAGCATCAGCAACAGGTAATTCTAAAAAAGTAATTTTTACTTCATTGGTATCTCTACACTGCCCTCCCACTGTTCCAACAACAGGAAAAGTATAATTTCCATAAGTAATAACTGAAATGTTAGGATTAAAATCATCCGTATTAGCAATAGTAACACCATCGCCTACATAATTATTAATCCACTCGAACGTTGTACCTGGACTCACAGAAGACAAAACCTCTGGATTCGCTCCTGTACCACAAACCGTATAACCATCTGGCTGACCAAATGAAATATTAGGTTGTTGATAAAAAGTAATAGTCACTTGGTCTTCGTCATGACACTCACCACTGTATTCATGCCATTCCATAACAACCACTCCCGAATTAGGAAGTACAATATGTGCATTAGGATTACCTGCACTTGTCGTAGTTCCCTTATCTGTTGAAGGAACAAATGTTGCCGTTGGTCCAGAAACCTGAGTCCAATAGCCCCAATTACCTCCACCGGCAAGAGTCGCATTTAAATTATATTCTAATATACAAAGAGAAGCATCTGCCCCTGCATTAGCTGTAGGAGTAAGACAACAACCTGACTGGCCCTCAGGAAAAACCAACAAAGAGTCGTGACAAACATCTGATATACAACCATCTACGGTAACCTGTAAAGAAATAGGATAATAAATCAGATTACTTCCTGTGTTAACTGCATCTATAGTGTATCCACAAGGTCCATCTGCAGTTGTATTAATATTACTACTTATCGCCCAGTTTAAGTTTCCTGAACAAGCAATTGGATTGGGATTATCGTTGTTATAAACCAAAGTTGTAACATCACCAGAGCAAATTGGACCTCCAATTGTGAAATCGCAAGAAGGTACTTGCTTAATAGTAGTGTTGTGACAAATCACTGGAGAAACACAACCTAAATCTGAAGTTACTTGTAAACAAACTTCGTTATCTCCAATTGTATCTGCATACAATAGCTCTATATTAGCATCTAAGGATCCTGATTGTTCCGTAGCATTTGCAAAAGTCCAATCATAATTATTTATTGGAATATTAGCCGAATTTGTATGAACTCCATAAACAGACTCGCCATCGCAAACCGAATTTGTAAGTGTGAAATCGGCACTTGGCACAGGCTTAAAAGTAATGGTTGCTGTATCGGAGCAAGTTAAGTTCAAATAATTTGTAATAGTCCAAATTACCTCACAACTAACAGCAGCACCGTTGGTATAAGATCCTGAATAGGAAACACTTGAATTTGGATTGGCAGCATCACCAAATGTAATATTACCACAAGAACTAGTCCATTGAACATCGTAATCCGAAGCATCTACAGAACCACCCATTTGTAGGTTCTCGCCGCATTCCGACACATCGGGTCCAGCTACTGCGGCGCATTGTGCACAATTGGCTGGTGCAAGATAATCTATCTCTTGAGAACAGGTATCTTGTACAGCACCTTCATGCTGATATAAGTTAACTAAAATAGTATGCGAATTTCCATCTGCTGATATATTATCCAAAGAATAACAATTAGGATTCGTTAATGGAGCTAATTGAGAATAAAACCAAACACCATCGATAAAATAAGCAATAGAATCGATACTTGGATCATTCTCGTCAATAATATTAACACAACCATCTATATCATATTCGCTATAATAAACGCCTGTTGATTGATCTTGATGAGGCTCACAATCTCCCACATTTACAGTAATACTAGTAGCTTCTAATCCACAAGTCATACAATTACAACTTGTAGAACCAGCACCAGCTTGTCCTGCATTGGTTTGCTCAAAAGTAAAATCTTGAGTTGCTTGAGAATAGTTTGTAACTAAAAACATATAAAATTGTCCAGCAATAGCTGTGGTAGATCCCTCGGAACTATTAGGCCCAATTTCTGGTGTTTCTTGATTTGTTGAAGAGTAACTACAATCAATGATATGAGTACCATCTAATAAACTATAATCACAAATTGGATTACCACAAGAACCATCGAAAGGTCCCCATATAATAAAATCGATATCTTGATTTGCTGAAAGCGACATAACGATATCACCAGCATTTTCGACCTCCATATAATACCATGCAGCATTAGGTTCAGAACCTAAACAGCCATAATCGGGACCTGTTTCTGCAGATGCTCCAGATGTACCACAAGGAAATGTATATTCTCCTGCACTAGTACAAAAAGGAGCTGCTAAATCGCACAAGTCTCCTCCTGCTTCAGGATCGGTATTCATACTATGATTGTTTGCTGGCAAATAAATACCATTTGAACTATGTTCTGCCATAGCCTTGTTTTGTATAGCTTGTTGAACATTGGCATTGGCCATTTCGAACCAGCCAGAAGCTGTTGCCATAGCATTTTCTTCGGGATGACTTTGCACCCAATCAATTTTGGTTTGATAAGCTATGCGTAAACTCTCGTAATAAGATGCCGAACCTTTCGTAAGATTCTGTGCATTTACAGAGAAAAACATCGCTACCAAAGCTAGTAATAGTAATAATTTCTGCGATTTCATAAGATATAATTTATTTAAACTTTTCTGTCTCTAATTATGTTAGACAAATTTCACTCTAAAATAGTTGCCCAAGATATTAAAAAATATTGACTTTTTTTTAAACTTTTTAACAAAAATAACATAAATAATAGATACACAAGGTATTAACCTGTTTACATATTACGATTCCAATTAACTATTTTTATACTCGACTATACATTTTCTTTAAGATTACTGATTCGTATTCCCAAGAATATTTTTCTGAAGCTATGTTAAGGTTCTTTTTCCAATTTATTAATTGCTTTTCGTTAACTAACACTTCATCTATTTTATTGGCTAGTGATCGAGGAGTCACATTTTTGACAACAGCACCAATATTGTTATCAATAACTAATGCCGAGACTACTTTTCTATCAGAAACCAACAATGGAATTTGGGCTTGAATATAATCAAACACTTTATTAGGAAGTGCATTTTCGTAATTAGGATTTGTTCCTTTATCTAAAGACAGACCTAAATCTGCTATTTTAGTGTATTCCATTAATTGCTCGTATGGTATTTTATCTAAGAGGAAAACCTTATTTTTCAGATTAAACTTTCGGACTAATGTACGTAAATTAGCAAACACATCTCCACTTCCAATAATATATAAGATTGTATTTTCGACAAACTGCATAGCTTCAACAACTTCTTCTGCTCCTCTGTCGATATTAATTCCTGCTCCTTGCATGATTAGCATTTTATTGCCTGCTTTAATTTTTTCAGCAAAAGCTAAATCAACAGTCTTATTTTTTAGGCTTGGAGCAATATTCCGAATCACCTGCACATCGACACCATATTTTTGGTTATAAATCTCGGCAATAGAATTATTGACAGTATAAACCATCTTAAGTTTTGGAAAAATAAATTTTTCAATCTTCATCCAAATATTTCTAATTCTAGGACGTGAAATTAGTTCAGGAACTTCAGTAAAATACTCATGCGAATCGTAAACCAGAGTCTTCCTTTTTAGTTTAGAAACTAAATAATTAGGCAACAAAGTATCTAAATCATTAGCTACATAAACATCAAACTTATTAAAAAGTAGAAAAAGAAATAGCCTAAAATTATATTCGGCATAGAACCACATTTTCTTACTAAAAAACAGCTTCATTCTATGAGTTTTGTATTCCCTATCTAAGCTCGCGCTCCATGGACGTAGACGCCCCACTACCGAAACCTGAAAACCCATCTCCATTAATGATGTAGAAATCTTGTGCACACGTTGGTCTGAAACTAAATCGTTAGTTACCGATAATATTATTTTCTTTTTCTTGCTCACTAACTAAAATGTTATAAATTATTTCGGAACAAAGTTAACAAAAGCTACTAACTTTCTCCTTTCTCCCTTTCTCCTTTCTCTCTTTTACCTATATTTTTTTAACTTTACAGTCTTTCTAAATGATAACAGAATAAATGGAACAATATTTTAATTTTGACATAAAAAAGCATAATACCTTTGGTATATCGGCTCTAGCAAAAGAATGGATTTCGTTTGATGACGTGAAAGAGTTACAACAGTTTATCAGAAAACGCCCATTAACAAAAGAAAAACATTTTGTAATTGGTGGTGGAAGTAATTTACTTTTTATCGGCGATTACGACGGAGCCCTTATTAAAGCCAATTTTCAGGGTATAGAGTTATTAGAAGAAAGCGAAAAATACGTTTATCTTAAGGTAGGTGCAGGTGTTATTTGGGACTATTTTGTGGATTATTGTGTCAAACATAATTATTGGGGAGCCGAGAACTTATCGATTATCCCAGGAACAGTTGGAGCATCGCCAGTTCAAAATATTGGAGCTTATGGCGTTGAAGCACAAGATATTATTTTCGATGTTCGTGCAATAAATAAAGAAACAAGTAACGAGCGCATTTTTTCTTTTGACGATTGTGAGTTTGGTTACAGAAATAGCTTTTTCAAGAAAGATAACAAGCAAGAATGGATTGTTACCGAAGTCGTTTATCGATTATCGAAAGAGGCCAATCGAAACTTATCTTACGGTCCCTTAAAACAACTATTCGCAGAAGTTCCAGAGCCAAGTATTAAAGAGATTCGAGAGGCAATTATTAAACTTAGAGAATCTAAATTACCAGATCCTAAAGAAATAGGAAATGCTGGTAGTTTCTTTAAAAATCCAATTATCAGCATAGAAGAAAATAATAAGTTAATACAAGATTATCCACAAATACCATATTATTTGGTAGATATTGACAAATCTAAATTGGCCGCGGGTTGGCTTATTGACCAAGCTGGTTGGAGAGGACACGAACAAGGTGAAGTTGGCGTTCATCAAAAACAAGCACTTGTCTTAATAAATAAGGGCAAAGCCACTGGGAAAGAAATCTTTGAATTATCAGAAAAAATTATTGCATCTATAAAAAAAGAATTTAATATAAAATTAGAAAAAGAAGTAATAATAATTGATTAATTAAGGACTAAACTATCAGAAAATATTTTAAGTAAAGCATTAAAATTTCATCAAATTTTACCATTTAACCACAGAATATTATGAGTAGATTTTTTGCAAGCGACAACAGTTCAGGAGTACACCCTGAATTTTTAAAAGCTATGGCTAAAGTTAATCAGGGGCATGTTATTGGCTATGGTGACGATATATATACAAAATCCGCTATTGCTGAATTTAAAACACATTTCGGAAAAGATATCGAAGTCTTTTTCACCTTCCTAGGAACAGGAGCAAATGTTCTAGGATTAAGTGCTTTAACTAATCCTTACTCAGCAATTTTATGTGCTGAGACCGCACATATTTTTGAAGATGAATGTGGTGCCGTGGAACGATTTGGAGGAGCAAAATTAATTCCTATAGAAACAAAAAACGGAAAACTAACTGTAGACCTAATTAAACCACACATTCGTGGTATTGGGATGGAACATCATTCACAAGCCAAGGTTATCTCCATTACCCAAGTAACCGAGTTAGGAACGCTCTACACGGTTGACGAAATAAAAACCATCACCAACTTTGCTCACCAAAACAATTTGTTGGTTCATATGGACGGTGCTCGTATTTCTAATGCTGCTGTAAGTTTAGATTTGCCATTTAAAGCCTTTACTAAAGACGCCGGTATCGACATCTTATCTTTTGGAGGTACAAAAAACGGAATGATGTACGGCGAAGCAGTCATCTTTTTCGACACAAGATTGAGCAAAGATTTTAAATACATCCGCAAACAAGGCATGCAACTCGCCTCAAAGATGCGATATATCTCAGCTCAATTTGAAAGCTTTCTTAAAAATGATTTATGGAAAAAATTAGCCGAACACGCCAATGCAATGGCTCAGCTCTTGACCAAAGAGATTGAATCTATTCCTGAAATCTCTTTAAGTCAGAAAGTAGAAGGCAATGGCTTGTTTATCAAGATTCCAAAACCACTCGCTCATAAACTTCAAGAAAAACACTATTTCTACGATTGGGACGAAGCTAAAGATATCTACCGATGGATGTGTTCTTGGGACACTACAGAACAAGATATTAAAGATTTTATTAACGAAATAAAAGTTGAAATAGCGCAACACAATTATTAAGAACTAATAATCATCGGTTAAAAAGTAACCTTTATTTATTCTTATTATAAGGTTTCTTAGATTTATTTCTTGGCTTTTTCCCTTTAAATCCACCTTTACGTTTTCCCTTATAACCACTTCCTTGTTTTCTTTTAGGATCGTATTTGGGAGCTTCGCCAAGTTCTTCTGGTAATTCCTTTTTGTCTATTACTCTTTCTATCAGTTCTTCTATTTGCAAAAATCGCCTCTGATCTCTTTGGTTGATAAAAGTATATGCAATACCATCGGATTGAGCTCTAGCAGTTCTTCCAATTCGGTGAACATAATCCTCTGCATCTGGTGGTACATCAAAATTAATTACCATTTCAATATCTTCAATATCGATACCTCTCGAGAGAATATCTGTAGCCACCAAAATCTTAATCTTTCTCTGTTTATACAAGGACAAAACCTCTTCTCTCCTAGATTGTTCTAAATCCGAATGAATTTCTTCGACAGATAATTTTGCTCTTTTTAATTCTTTAGATAAATCTTTTACCGAACTTTTTGTAGAACAAAAAATCAATACAGAAGTAAAATTATACTGCTTTAATATATACCTTGCCAACGGAATCTTCTGATTATCGTATACCACATAAGCCGACTGAATAATCTTTTCCGCGGGTTTAGAAACTGCAATATTAATTTCTTTGGGTTGATGCGTTAATTTTCTAGCTAACTGCCTCATTTTTGGAGGCATAGTTGCCGAAAATAAAAGATTTTGCCTTTTTTCTGGAAGATTTGAAATAATACGCATAATATCATCATTAAATCCCATATCCAACATTCGATCAGCCTCATCTAATATAAGATATTTAAGATTTGACCAATCTACATAAGGCATATTTGAGTGAGAAATAATTCTTCCTGGAGTACCAATAACCATATCCACCCCAAACGAAAGCGCTTGTTTTTCTGACGAATATGAAGTTCCTCCACGCCCTCCATAAATCGCAATGGAACTTACATTTGTAAAATAAGACATCCCTTCCATATTCTGTTGGATTTGGACCGCTAACTCACGAGTTGGTACTATCACTAGAGCTTTTACTCCATCTTTCTGAGGCATCCTCACTATTTGCTCAACCACCGGCAATAAAAATGCTGCTGTTTTTCCTGTTCCTGTTTGAGCGGAGGCAATTAAATCTTTTCCTTCTAAAATAGCAGGTATAGCCTGTTCTTGAATAGGCGTCGCCTCATCATAACCCATTGCATCTATTCCTTCTAAAAGCTCACTACTTAATTCTAAATTTGTAAATTTCAAATCTTATTCTTTAATTTCTTTTGATAAAGCTCAAAGCTACAATATTTTAATGAAACTTATGTATGCATAATTGTATAATGATAAAAAATCAAATATTTATTTATTAATTTTAAGACAATCTAAAAATAATTTCTCGTAATAATTCAATACCATCGAAGCAGATCCTACGAGGAATATTAAAAACTAAATCTATTAAATTCTAATACTCGTCGAAGAATTATATATCCCGAATGGGATTTAAAGAAAATTATTACTCTCATTTTATATATCAAAAAAAGCATTACTATTTTCAGAAAACATCAATCAATATTATAAAAAGAACAACAGACGTACTAATTGATAAATACGAACGAAATAAACAGTACTACAATACTTAAATCAATTGGTTAATTCACACATCTTTACAAAATTCATGAGTTTATATTTACGTAATAGAACTTAACCCTAAGCAACTATAAAACGTATGCATCAGTCTAAAAATAAATATTAACTAAATTTATATTATATGAAACAATCTATTTACATTTTAAAGTATGTATTTGTTTTAGTGTTACTTTCTTTATACAGCTTCACCGCCAAAGCAGTAACAACAGCAGATGCAGGTACAGACAGAGATGTTTGTAAAAATTCAACAGACACTATTCAGTTACACGCTAACGCTGCTGCAGCTGGAGAAACTGGTACTTGGTCTATTTCTTTTGGAAATTCAGGATCAGGAACTTTCAGCGATGTTAATGACCCAAACGCTACAGTAACAGGAATTGCAGAAGGAACAAACACCTATACTTGGACTCTCGATGACGGTTCTGCATGGGGTGGAACATCTTCTGATGATGTTACTTATACAAACAATTATAGAGAACCTAATGCAGGTGCTGACGATAATGTTTGTGGAGATACTTATAACTTAAATGCTGACGATCCATCTCCAAATACGGGAACTTGGACAGGTTCTGCTGGTGTTAGTTTTGATGACGACAGTGATCCAAATGCAGAAGTATCTAATTTATCGTCAGGAGACAATACTTTGGTATGGACTATTCACGAATGTAACGGTTCGGATGTTACCGACCAAGTAATTATTACAAACGACTTTATCGAAGCTCAAGCAGGAGCTGATCAAATAGTTTGTATGAACGAAGCTATTTTATCTGCAAATACACCTTCTGCAGGGCAAGGAACTTGGTCTGGTCCATTAGGAGTCTCTTTCGATGATTCTCATGACCCTAATACTACAGTTCATAATTTATCGCATGGCAATACAACTTTAACTTGGGAAATCGATAATAATGGTTGTACCGACGACGACGATGTTGTTATTAATAACGATGCCGCTACACAATCCGATGCGGGTAATAATCAAGACTTATGTTCAGACCAAACAGTATTACATGCTAATAATCCAACATACGGAACTGGTCTTTGGAGTTTAGCTTCAGGAACTGTAACTTTTTGGGACGATACCGACAGAAATACAAACGCATCTAACCTTAGTTTTGGTTTAAATCAATTGGTTTGGACTATTTCTACTGCTAATTGCGAAAGTAAAGATACTGTAGATATTACAAATAATCTTTTAATAGCTTATGCTGGCGAAGATGTAGCCTCGTGTAACGATACTGTTCAGTTAAATGCAAATGATGCTAGTCCTGGAATAGGAGAATGGACTACTTCTACTTTAGTTACTTTCGACGACGATAGCCAATACAATACTATTGCACGAAATTTATCGACCAATGGGTCTAAATTATTTTGGGAGATTACTTACAGTGGTTGTACATCTAAAGACAGCGTTATAGTTCGTATGAAAAACGGAACTCCAATTGCAAATGCGGGAAATGATCAAACGTTATGTGCTAACAATACAATTCTTACAGCCACACTAGAATCTGGCGAAATAGGACACTGGGAAACTATTTCTGGTTTTGGCGTTTACGACAATACAGACAGTCCTACTTCTGCTATCGAAAACTTAAATCAAGGTAATAATACATTACGATGGATAGTAGAAAACAATGGTTGTTTCGATCAAGATGAGGTAATTATTACCAATAATCTTCCAGATGCTCCAGATGCTGGATTAGATCAAACTTTATGTTCTGACAATACAATTCTAGAAGCCAACACCATTTCCATTGGATCTGGAGAATGGTCGGTATATAGTGGTGCGGTTAATTTTGACGACACATCAAATCCTAGTGCTAATATAACTAGCATACAAGCAGGAACTAATCAACTTATTTGGACAAGTAGCAAAGCGTCTTGTGTTTTAACAGATACCGTAAATATTATTAACGATTTACCTTATCCTTTAAATGCAGGAACCAATCAAACTATTTGTGCTGACAATTATAGTACTCTTGCTGCAAGTAATCCAATCGTTGGTATGGGACAGTGGTCTGTGGTTAGTGGAAGTGCTATTTTTAGCGACATCAATAGCAATACTGCTTCTGTAAATGATTTAGATCAAGGCGAAAATACATTACGTTGGACTATCACTAACAACACCTGTGTATTATCAACCGATATTATTATTACAAATAATTTACCAGATATGCCTTTTGCAGGATACAATCAATCTGTTTGTAGCGACTCGACTCATTTACAAGCCGATGCTTTAAATATTGGTGCGGGTTTATGGACGGTTAATTCTGGCAATGCCTATTTTGCAGATAACACCAATGCAGAAAGCTTTATAGATAGTTTAGCTCAAGGCGATAATATTTTAGTATTTACAGCAACAAATCAAGCTTGTTCGCTTAGCGATACCGTAATTATTACCAACGATAAGCCAAGTATCCCAAATGCAGGAATAGATTCTACAATCTGTGCCGATAATTATCTATTATCTGCTAGTATTCCAACTATTGGAGCTGGAGAATGGTCGGTAGTAACAGGAAATGCTGTAATTACAAATGTAACAGCAAACAATGCACAAGTTCAATCCTTAGAACAAGGCTCTAATATTTTGAGATGGACTTTTACAAATAATGCTTGTTCTTTGTCTGATGATGTAATAATCACAAACGATCTACCAGACGTTCCAAATGCAGGAGAAGATCTAATTACTTGTAATAACTCAGCACAATTAAATGCCACTATTCCACAAATAGGAACTGGTGTGTGGAGCGACAATGCAGGAAATATTTCTTTTGGAGATTCAACCTTAAATAACACTGCTGTTAACAATATTCCAAGAGGCATTAACTATTTAACATGGACAATAACAAACAACAATTGTTCGCTAAGTGATGCTTTAGTTTTAAAATCGTCGCAATTAGCAATATCGCATATTAATACAGATTTGTCGTGTTTCGAAAGTAACGATGGAAGTATTGATTTAACTTTAACAGGAGGCTTTGTTGATTATTCTTATACATGGTACAACGAGAATGGTTTATTGAGTTATCAAACCGAAGATCTAAATACTATTTCTGCAGGAACTTACTATGTCGTTGGAACAGATGTTAATAATTGCTCTATTGCAGATACTATTATTGTAAATCAGCCAACAGAAATAATGGCTAATGCAGTGCTTCAGAATATTCTTTGTCACGATGATTCTACAGGAAGTATTAATATTTTCGCCAATGGAGGTGCAGGGAATTATTCTTATTACTGGACTGTTGCCGATAGTTCTCACTACAATGTTACCGATAGTATAGAATCCCACCTGAACAATCTTATATCAGGAGTATATTCAGTTAAAATTACAGATAGCACTAATTGTTTCATCAACGAAAGTTTTAATATAATTGAACCTACACAAATTAGCCTTTCGGCAGATGTTACTAACAATGTTTGCTATAATGGTTACGATGGAGCTATAGACTTAACAGTTCAAGGCGGAACTCCAGCATACATTGGTTACAACTATTCGTGGACAGAACAAAACGATAGTATTGTTTCGCATTACGATTCACCATTTGCATCTGCAGACGAAGACCTGAACAAAATTCACGCAGGAACTTTCAGAGTAATAGTTACCGATCAGAACAATTGTAAAATGGTAGGAACCTACCAAGTATCAGAACCATTTGCAGGTATGGAATTATCAGCAAACATCACCGATGTTACTTGTAAAGATCAGCACGATGGAGCCATAGATATTGCTGTTGACAATGGAACAGGACCTTTCTTTTATAATTGGTCTAACAACGAATCTACAGAAGATATTGAAAAACTTGATGGAGGCATCTATAACGTTACTGTAACAGATATATACAATTGTGTTCTTACCGATTCATTTACAGTGAATATTATCAATATAGCATGTATTCATATTTATAATGTTTTCTCACCAAACGGTGATGGCGTAAACGATACTTGGGATATCGACAATATAGATTTATATCCAGAAGTAGAAATCAACGTTTTTAATCAATGGGGAAATAAAGTTTTTGAGTCCACAGGATATTCGGAACCTTGGGATGGAACTTTCGATGGTAGCGTATTACCTGCTGCAACATATTACTACACACTAGATTTAAAAAATGGCGATGCTCCATATTCAGGTTCTATTACAATTCTTAAATAGTGTAGAAATAACTTATAAAATGAATCAATAATTTAAAAACATAAAAGATGAAGAAATACATATATATACTAATCATTATTGCAGGTATTGGTACATCGGTGAAAGCACAACAATTCTCCCTGTATAGCCAATATATGCATAATAAATATGCCCTTAACCCTGCTGTTGCCGGCACAAACGACGGACTTTTAGTAGGTGCATCGTACCGACAAATGTGGACGGGCTTAAACGACGCTCCAAGTATTAGCACCTTATCAGGACACTCGTCCATTAACGATAACATGGGAGTAGGAGCTAAAATTTACAATATATCAACAGGTCCTCAGTCACAAACTGGTTTTGAGGCCACTTATGCTTATCGTCTCGATATTAATGATGATATTAAATTATCGTTTGGATTATCTGCAATCCTTGCTCAATATAGCTTAAATAGGGATAAATTAGATATGAAAAACACCGATGATGTAGCTTTGAATAATGGTGCTCAAAACTTAATTGTTCCAGATGCTAATTTTGGAGTTTATTTATATTCCAAAGACTTTTATTTTGGATTGGCAGCTACACAATTAGTTCCTTTAAAAGCCGATTACAAAAACGAGCATCTAGAAAATCTACAAGCTCGTCATTACTTTGCTCATGGAGGATACAAATATAATTTTTCTGATAATTTTGGTTTAGAACCTTCTGTATTAGTTCGATATATAGAAGCAGGTCCTTTACAAGTCGATTTAAACCTTAAATTTTCCATAATGAAAACATTTTGGATTGGTGGCTCATATCGCTTAAACGATGCTGCAGTGGTTATGTTAGGTGTTCAAACAGACAATATTATGTTTGGTTACTCTTACGATTATACTTTATCCGAGATAGGTAAATACAGTAACGGTTCGCACGAATTAGTTCTTATTTATAAAATTGGAGGGGATTCAGGAGTAAGCATGTTTTAAACAAATAGTTTAGTTTTTTGATTAGGAGGGTTAAGGCCCTCCTTTTTTTTGATTCATATTTTCCTATGCTTGCATCAAAGAATTAAATATCTGGAAAGGGATTAATAATCTTGCTTTTTTCTTAATTTTGTGAATTCAAATATAAGATATAATACGATGGAATATAATTTTAGAAAGATAGAAGAAAAATGGCAAAAAAAATGGCAAGAGTCACAAATCTACAAAGTAGATATAGACAACTCTAAACCCAAATTTTATGTCTTAGATATGTTTCCTTATCCATCTGGAGCAGGTTTACATGTTGGTCATCCACTAGGATATATTGCATCGGATATTTACAGTCGATATAAAAGACTTAAAGGCTTCAATGTGTTACACCCAATGGGATACGACGCCTTTGGTTTGCCTGCAGAACAATATGCCATTCAAACTGGTCAACACCCTTCTAAAACTACAGAAATCAATGCTAAACGATATCGTGAACAACTCGATAAAATAGGTTTTTCTTACGATTGGTCTCGTGAGTTCAAAACCTCGGACCCCAATTATTATAAATGGACCCAATGGGTCTTTACCAAAATGTTTAATCATTACTACTGTAATCGAGCTCAACAAGCAAAACCTATTAGTGAATTAGTCGAAGCGTTTTCAACAGTTGGTACAGAAGGTTTAGATTTAGCTCAGACCGAAGAATTATCTTTTACAGCAAAGCAGTGGAAAGCAAAAACTGAAAAAGAGCAACAAGAAATATTATTAAACTACCGATTAGCATATTTAGCAGAAACTTTTGTTAATTGGTGTCCAATCTTAGGAACAGTATTAGCAAACGATGAAGTAGTCGGTGGATTATCGGTTCGTGAAGGACATCCTGTAGAACAGAAAAAAATGTTACAATGGTCACTAAGAGTATCTGCTTATGCTCCAAGATTATTAGATGATATGGAAAATTTGGAGTGGACCGATGCTCTAAAAGAAATACAAAAAAATTGGATAGGAAAATCCGTTGGAGCATCTGTTGTTTTTAATACTGAAAAAGAAGAATTAGATATTGAAGTTTTTACTACCCGTCCAGATACTCTATATGGCGTTACTTTTATGGTATTAGCTCCCGAGTCCGAATTAGTTGCTCACTTAACAACCGATACACAAAAAACAGAAGTTGAAGCATACCTTAAAGCAACACAAAAACGATCTGAACGAGATAGAATGTCAGATGTTAAAACCGTAAGCGGTGTTTTTTCTGGCAGTTACGCCAAGCATCCCCTTACCAGAAAACTGATTCCAATTTGGATTGCCGATTATGTTTTGGCAGGTTATGGCACAGGAGCTGTAATGGCAGTACCAGCACACGATAGTAGAGATTTTGCTTTTGCAAAGAAATTTGATTTACCTATTGTACAAGTCGTTGCAAAAAAAGACGAAGAATTAACGGACTCTAAAGACTGGACTGAATCTTACGATGCCAAAGAAGGTGTAATTATTAATTCAGAATCTATAAATGGCTTAACAGTTAAAAAAGCCATGAAACAAATCATTTATGAATTGGAGCAAAAAGGAATTGGCGAGAAGCAAACCAATTACCGTTTAAGAGATGCCATTTTCTCACGTCAAAGATATTGGGGAGAACCGTTCCCTATTTACTATAAAGATAATATGCCCTATGTATTAGACGAAGATCAGTTACCTTTAGAATTACCCGCAGTTGATAAATTCTTACCTACTGAAGATGGTCAACCCCCTTTGGGAAGAGCTGTTAATTGGAACACAAAAGAAGGGTTTCCTCTAGAATTAAGTACAATGCCCGGATTTGCTGGATCTTCGGCTTATTACTTACGTTATATGGATCCTAAAAATGATAATGCTCTTGTCTCTGCAGAAGCTAACAAATATTGGCAAGATGTTGACCTGTACATTGGTGGAACAGAACATGCTACAGGGCATTTGATTTATTCTCGATTTTGGAATAAATTTTTATTCGATTTAGGTCTAGTAATAAAAAATGAACCTTTCAAAAAGTTGATTAACCAAGGCATGATTCAAGGCCGTTCCAACTTTATTTATCGAGATAATAAAAGTAATAAATTCGTATCATTTAATTTAAAAGACCAATACCAAACAACAGAAATACACGTAGATGTAAATATTGTGAGTAACGATATTTTAGATACTGAGGCATTTAAAAATTGGCTCCCAGAATACAAAAATGCAGAATTCATTCTTGAAGATGACGGAAAATACCATTGTGGTTATGCCGTAGAAAAGATGTCAAAATCTATGTACAATGTTGTTAACCCAGATGACATTATAGAAAAATACGGTGCCGATACTCTACGAATGTACGAAATGTTTCTAGGACCTTTGGAACAAGCAAAGCCTTGGGATACTAACGGAATAGATGGTGTTTTTAAATTTTTCCGTAAAGTTTGGAATTTATTTTATGACACCGATGGTAAAATAAAAATAACTAACGAAAAGGCTCGTAAAGAAGAACTTAAAGTTCTGCACAAAACCATCAAAAAAATTGAAGAAGATATTGAGCATTTTTCTTACAATACTTCAGTTTCTGCTTTCATGATTTTTGTAAATGACATACAAAAACTAAAATGCTCAAAGCAAGAAATATTAGAACCATTTCTTATATTACTATCGTCATTTGCACCACACATTACTGAAGAATTATGGTCTGCAATAGGTCATACAAATAGTATTATTACTGCTCGTTTTCCTAAATTTAATGCAGAATATCTAAAAGAATCTGAATACGAATATCCAGTGTCTTTTAACGGAAAGATGCGATTTAAACTTTCTCTTTCTGTAAATATTACCGATGCCAAAGAAGTAGAAGCATTAGTTAAAAATCATAAACAAGCACAGAAATGGCTTGAAGGGAAACAAATAAGAAAAGTAATCTTTGTTCCTAAGAAGATTATCAATATTGTAATTGGTTAAATATCTTTCTAATAACCAAAACACTTACACCTCCATTGACTTTTGTTCTCTTTGGAGGTTTTTTTTATATCTTCGCAAAATGGATAACAACGAAACAAATGAACTTTTCCAGAAACGTTGGGAAAAATACAAAAAATTGGGAATGTATAAATACGCTCTTTTTTTAGGAACTATTTACGCCCTTACAGTATTAATTGCAGGTTTATTATGGCAATTTAAACAAGTAAATATTCCTTTCTCCAAAATATTTAGTTTAATAGACCAAGCCTTAATCATTAAAACCATCTCATTTTTTGCTTTTGGCTTAGCTTTTGGCATTTATCATTTCAGAAAATCAGAAAAGAAATACAAAAACGGTTTATAGTATAAAAAAGGCTCAGATGAAAAATCAACTGAGCCTTTTCTTGTCCAGAAAGGGATTAAAAGCTATTCAAAAGACACCAACTCAACTTCGAAAATCAAAGTTGAATAAGGAGCAATAGCTTGACCCATTCCTCTCTCACCATAGGCAATGTTATAAGGAATAAAGAATTTATATTTTGCACCAGATTTCATCAATTGTAAACCTTCTGTCCATCCAGGAATAACTTGAGTTACACCAAATTCGATAGGATCTTTTCCTTCGTTGGTATCGAAAACAGTACCATCGATTAAAGTACCTTTATAATTAACCTTCACTTTTGAAGTAGCTACAGGAGATTCTCCTTTACCTTCTTCGATAACTTGATATTGCAAACCCGATGCTGTTGTAACAACACCTTCTTTTTTACTGTTTTCAGCTAAAAACTTCTCCCCTTCTGCAATTACTCCTGCATACTGTTTTTTTTGCTGACCCATCATGTATGTATTAATAATAGTCCCTGCCGCTTCTGGAGCCATTTTAGTTTCTTCACCAGAAAATAAAGACTTCATTGCACTAGCCATAACATCTACATCAATACTGTCCAATTTTGCTTGTTTAAGATTCTTGCCTATATCCATTCCTAATGCATAGCTTACAGAATCTAATTCAGTTTTTAAATCCATTGTTTTTGTTTCTTTTTCTCCTGTTTGATTACAAGACATTAGTGTAGCCAAAGCAAGAAGTGGTAAAATAAATAATTTTTTCATCTCTTTTATTTTTTATTGAGGAGCAAATGTAAACAATTTCAAGAAGTTTTCTTATCGATAATTAAACAAAAAAACTTAATAATTCTTAAATCAGAAAATATAACTAAGCCACTATACACTTACTGTGCATAGGTTCTGACTATGAATAAGATTCGTTTTTTCATAAAAAAAACTTCAATATTCGATTTTAAACAAAAAATTGTAATACGTTGTTGTATTTTAAATTTAAGTTTTAAACTTGTGTATTCTTTTTTATATAACCCAACGGAGTTAAAGCAACGCCTAGATAATATATATATATATATCAAGAATAATTAGCAAAACAAATGTGATTAATTTATTGTCTTAATGTCTAATATCTTAAGTCTTGTTATATATATTTGAATCTAAAAGTAAAATACACTAAAGTGCATTATTTTAACTTAAACTGTAACCCATAAAATGATGTCTATATTCTAAAGTCTGAGTTATCTTACAAACAAGTTTATCAGCTCAGATTAATTGTTTAACTTTGGAGCAATGTCCAAAACCAGACTCATATCGTCAGTATCGATAGAAAACATTTCTATTGCCTTTAACTCTCTAAAGTCGAATAAATTAAGAACCTCCTTAACCGTACTTATTATTGCGATTGGGATTATGGCTTTAGTAGGTATTCTTACTGCAATTGATGCCATCGAATCATCACTTACCAATCAATTTAACAATCTAGGTTCTAACACTTTTAGCATCGAGAATTGGGCTTTAAAATCTTTAGGCCGTCACCAAAAGAGAGAAACGGAGTTATTCAAAAAGATTACATTTAAAGATGCCCTAGCCTTTAAAGAGAATTATCGAATACAAGCAAAAGTAAGTAACTCTGTAAATGCTAGCAATACTGCTACTGTAAAATATAAAGACTATAAGTCTAATCCAAATATTCCAGTTATAGGAACTGATGAAAATTATTTATTCACTAGTGGCAACGAATTGGCTCAAGGACGCTTTCTATCGAAAATAGAAGTCCAAAATGGACAACATGTGGTTGTGATAGGACAAGAATTAGCCAATCAGATTTTCAAGAAAAAAAGTCCTTTACAAAAAGAAATCATCATTGGTAAAGGACAATACAGAATAGTTGGTGTGCTTAAAGAGAAAGGTTCAAATATGTCGATGGGAACCGACAAACTCTGTATCTTACCCATTCAAAATGTTCGACAATACTTCTCTAAACCATTTATGTCATACGCCATAAACATTAGTCCATTAACAAATATAGATATGGACTATGCTATTTCCGAAGCCGAAAGCACATTCAGGATTATCCGCAAATTATCGCCCAAAGATGCCAGTAATTTTGAAATCAAAAAAAGCGATAGTTTAATTAAAATGCTAATGGAAAATATTAAGTACGTGACTATTGCAGCTACATTTATTGGATTTATTACTTTACTTGGAGCCACTATTAGCTTAATGAATATTATGCTAGTCTCTGTAAAAGAACGAACCAAAGAAATAGGAACAAGAAAAGCTTTGGGAGCAAAAAATTATATTATTCGTCAACAATTTCTAATAGAATCGATTCTGATTGGAGAAATGGGTGGTATTTTAGGAGTAATTTTAGGAATATTAATTGGAAACATTGTAGCATTCATCATAAAAGGTCCATTTGTAATTCCTTGGATATGGATAATTGGAGGCGTTTTTCTTTGTCTAATTGTAGGTCTGATTTCTGGAGTAATGCCAGCAATAAAAGCATCTAAACTAGACCCTATAGACGCTCTGCGCTACGAATAAAACAATAAACAACTGAGTAGCAGATACTATTGCATTTTCCCCAATTACCACTCTTAATATATTTTTAATAACTCGATATAAGCATCGAAATATTATACTAAATATATTCTCAAATAACTGATAAAAAGTGGAACATCTATTACTATTCTAAAGCAAAACTTCTTTCTAAACAATTGTTTTTGGAAATAAAATTTCATCCAGAAAAAAGAAAATAAAAAAATCTATATTAAACATTTAAAGAGACACTTAGAGTAATATTCTTCAAATAGAATTAGTATTCCAAAAGCTATTTTATTTTGGGTATATACACCCACCAACAAACTTTTACAATGTGTATTTATACACATGTCTTAAACAGTTTATAGATGTATCTTCGTATTAGTAATATTTCAAATACCAAATAGCCTAAAATAAATAATCCTCAATATTTCTTACCCAGAAAACTAATAGGATAGCGCGAGTTAAATATTTAATCCAAAAAGTTATTGCTTATGAAATCATTTCTAGTAATCCTCATATTTATCCTCACACAGAATATCTTTGCTAGCGATTTTTATGCTGGTAACAATGGCGATTGGAATAATTCTTCTATTTGGTATTTTTTGGATGGTACGGGGAACCCAACCGTTAACGCTAACTCTTACCCCTCTGTGGGCGATAATGTTATAATAGACGGTTATCAAATTTTAGTTACATCGAACGAAAGTTGTAAGTCCGTACTTGTAAAATCGGATAATAAAAATCATGATACATACCTTCGTGTTAATGATGGCTATACATTAAATGTAACTAATGACGTTGATGTGAAAACCGTAGGAAACTATTGGGTAGATATAAACCTTTATGCTTATGGAACCTTAAATATAGGAGGTGATTTAAACTTTGAACGAGCAGCAAACAACACTACAAATAATGAATTAAAATTATATATACAAGATGGCTCTATAAATATAACAGGTGATTTTAATTACAATTATTTATCATCAGAACCATCTATGGATACATACGAAGTTTATATATATGATGGTACTTTAAACTGTACAAATACTAATTTCACACAAGCATCCGATGGTAAAATTGTAATAGAGCTAAGGTATGCTGGGCAATGGAATGTGTCAAATAATTTTACCATAACAAGAAATAATGCCAACGATTTTAAATTAGATATGTTTCATACCTCTAGCATTAACGTTGATGGAAACTTCTTATTAGACCAAAATAATTGTCAAGATGTATATATGACATTTAATCAAACCTCTAGTTTTAATACTGGTGGAGATTTTACTATTGATTTTGATCAATCTAATAATTCAGATT
>JAMOQL010000015.1 GCA_027064025.1 Bacteroidales bacterium | reverse complement strand
TAAGATTGTTCTCATAAGTACCGTAGGGCTAACTTTAATTGGGGCTTTTCTTATATTCATTTTTGAAAACGATTCTACAACATTTACCGATAGTTTATTCCAATCTATCACCACCAGAACGGCAGGTTTTAACACTATAGATTTAACTAAGATGCATTATTTAAGTCTCTTTTTTATGACACTACTCATGCTTATTGGGGCTTCTCCTGGGTCTACTGGAGGAGGTATTAAAACCACTACATTTTTTATCATCATCTTTTCAATTATTAAAATCTTGAAAGGGAAAACCAATATTGTATTATTCAATAGAAGTATTTCTAAAGACGTAATATTAAAATCGTTTGCAATTCTAACCGCCTATTTTACCGTCATATTCTTAGGCACTATTCTCTTAATGTATCATACCTCTTACGGATTTCTAAATACCCTATTCGAAGTTACATCAGCAATAGGGACAGTTGGACTTTCGCTAGGCGTAAGTACTGAAGTCGGCATATTTGGGAAATTCATCCTTATTATTATTATGTTTATTGGACGGGTTGGCCCTGTATCACTAGCAATGTTAGCTTATGGCAAACACGAAACAGCCAAAATTAATTATCCTGAAGAATCAATATATTAATATTGAACAATATAAAAGATTACACCTTATGAAAAATTTGAATAAAGATATAGCAGTATTAGGGCTAGGTACTTTTGGATACGAATTAGCCAAAGATTTATTCCAAGCCAAACTTCATGTGTTAGCTGTTGATATTAACCCACAACTTATCAATAAAATTAAGAACGATGTAACCGTTGCCGTTCAGGCAGATGTTACAGATATGGAGGTCTTAAAAAAATTGGATCTAAATCAATTTGACAAAGTAATTTTGGGAATGAGTAACTCGTTAGAAAATTTAATTCTAACCATTACCTACTTAAAAAAGATAAATACAAAATACATTATAGCAAAAGCAAATACAGAAATACAGAAAGAAATCTTACTAAAAATTGGTGCTAACGAAGTGATTCAGCCAGAAATTTCGATAGCTAAAATGTTAGTAAAAAAAATAGCCTACCCTTTTATGATAGAAACTTTAGCTGTTGATTCCGAAAACGTAGTTGTAGAAGTTAAAGTTCCCAATAAATTCACAAACAGATCGATAAGAGAGCTCAATTTTAGACAAAAATATGGGATTCTTATTTTAATGAAAAAATCTGACTCTAAATATCAAATCGTTACTAATCCTGACGAAAGACTCTCTGAAAACGACATTATTTTTGTTGCAGGAAAAGAAACCCAAATACAAAAAGTTTTTGAAAGCTAGAAACACTATCTTTGTAATATAAAGAAGTATTTCTTTTAAAAATACCTCAAGTGTAAATTTATAAAAATATAGATATCATCAAAACTGATTTTGTGTTTTAAGTAAATTTCTTTACTTTCAATGAATAAATTAGCAAGCTTTTTTATAGTTTGCTTTTTTTATCTGTAAATTTTCAATTTATATTAATCATTATGAAAAAAGCACTATATATTCTAGTCTTAAGCAGTATTCTAATTTCCTGTAACAACACTAATCAAATAAAGAAGACTACAAAATCGGAAAACCAATCTCTAAAAAACGATTTACTCCCTTCAAAAGTTATTGTTTACAAAGAAGTAAATTTTAGAAAGCAATCTATACCCGAATGGACTAAAGGTGTCGATTCCATATACATGGATCAATTAAACGAAGCTGTATTAAATTCTGATGTTCAGCTTTATTCTTCAAACATTGAATACCTTCCCAATACTAAAGAAAAAATTAGCCATGAAGATGTCCACAATAATATGAAAGCAGATGGAGAAATTTCGGCTCTATATTTTATTGATAGTTGGGCTTTTGATAAAAAAACTTATTCGTTTACTAAAAATGTAGAATCTTGGTCTCCGGTATTAAGCTTCCTCAAAAAAAATAAAAACAGGAATAATGAAACGGTATTAAAAAAATCAAAAATGCTTCTTTACGACTTAAGAAACAACTTTGAAGGTGATGAAAAAAAGATAGCTGAAAATATAACTTACGAAGTTAGTTTTAACGAAGGAACTCCCAATAACAAATATTTAGATATAGAAAAATTAGCTAAAATGATTGTGGACCCCGTTCTAAATGGGAAGAAAAAAGCTTACGACTTTTTCGAAAAAACAGAGCTTAAACCCATAGATATTAAATACACCCTTGGATACAGTTTAGATTCATTAGAAGAAGAAAATATTAAAACAGGAGAATGGGAGGTAAAGCAAGTAGAAACCCCTGAAGATTTATCAACTATTAAGGCATTTATTTTTGTTGAAGATTGGTATATTGACACGACCACTTTTGCTATTAGAAAAAAAGTCAAATCTATTGCCCCTGTTATCATTAAAACAAAAATCGACTCCGATGGAGAAGCTTATCAAAGTAAAAAAATTGCTTTTATAGTCCCCTTCAAATAATACAATTTGTTCCATGAAAAAGATAATAGAATTAGAAAACATTCATAAATTTTACCAGGTTGGAGACCAACATGTAAAAGCTCTCCAAACAGTAAGTATCGATATTTACAAAAATGAATACGTAGCAATAATGGGGGCATCTGGATCAGGAAAATCTACACTTATGAATATTATTGGATGCCTAGACTCTGCCACAGGAGGAGAATACATATTAAATGGGAACAATGTTAATGGTTTATCTGATAATGAATTAGCAGAAATAAGAAATAAAGAAATTGGTTTTATCTTCCAAACCTTTAATCTTTTACCAAGATCGACTTCTCTCGACAATGTAATCTTACCACTTATCTATGCAGGATTCAGCAAACAAGAGAGAGAGAAAAGAGCAAAAGAAGTTCTTATTAATGTTGGTCTAGAAGACCGCATGAATCACCAACCCAATGAGCTTTCTGGAGGTCAACGACAAAGAGTTGCTATTGCTAGAGCTCTCGTTAATTCACCATCTATTTTACTTGCCGACGAACCTACAGGGAATCTAGATAGTAAAACATCAATCGATATTATGAAACTGATGGAGCAGATTCATCAAAAAGGGAATACTATTATTTTGGTTACCCACGAAAGCGATATTGCAGAACATGCCAAACGAATTATTCGACTAAAAGACGGCTTAGTGGAATCGGATATAATCAATGAAAATAGAATTATTCTAAATTAAGAGAAACAAATGAAAGTATATACAAGAACTGGCGACAAGGGGACTACCGCTTTAATTGGTGGGAAAAGAGTCAAAAAATACAATGATAGAATTGAGGCTTACGGTACTGCCGATGAATTGACATCCTATTTAGGACTGATAAGAGATTCTATTTTAGACGCCAATATTAAGGATCAAATATCGGTAATTCAGAATAATTTAATGGTACTTGGTGGCGAATTGGCTGCTGATGATAATTTTGATTTGAATAAAATTCCAACTGTTAAAAATCATTACATAGTCTGGTTAGAGCAACGCATTGATGAGTTAGAAGAAGAGCTTCCTCCTATTACTGTTTTTGTATTACCTGGAGGACACATGGCAGTATCACATTGCCATGTTGCAAGAACCATTTGCCGACGCGCTGAACGAAGAACAATTCTTCTTTCCGAAGAGCATCAAATTTCAGATTTAATTATTCAATACCTAAATCGTTTATCAGATTATTTATTTGTACTTTCTCGTAAGTTATCAAAAGATTTCAACGTTAATGAAATTCTTTGGGAACCCAATTTGGAAGATTAAAAATTTTTATTACTTTCGCAAAATAGTTTAAGAAGTATTTTATAGACTATACAAAAAGAGTAATTATTTAAAACTAAACACATAAATTATGTATTGGACATTAGAATTAGCATCAAAATTAGAAGATGCGCCATGGCCTGCTACTAAAGATGAATTAATTGACTACGGAATTCGTTCTGGAGCTCCACTTGAAGTAATTGAGAACCTGCAAGAAATGGAAGACGAGGGAGAATCTTACGATAGTATTGAAGATATTTGGCCAGATTATCCGTCTAAAGACGATTTCTTCTTTAATGAAGATGAATATTAAAAAAGTAGTTTCTTCTACTTATTGGGGGATTAGCTCAGTTGGCTAGAGCGTTTGACTGGCAGTCAAGAGGTCATCGGTTCGATTCCGATATTCTCCACCACATACACAGAGAGTTACAAAATATATTTTTGTGACTCTTTTTTATTGTACACACAGATATACACACAATGTCTGAGTTAAGGCTTATTTTACTCTAATTTAATTTCCTTATCATTTAATGATATTCTTATTTGGTTATCTAATTGTGGTATTGAATTCATCTTTTTAAGTAATAGATTATATTGCTTAAGTTCAGAGCCTTCTAATGCACTTATATTTGGAGGGGTATTGTTTTCTATATCATTGTCACTTGGGAATAAATCTTTAATAGTTTGTTTTTGTTGTTCTATATTCATTGGTTGCATAAT
>JAMOQL010000014.1 GCA_027064025.1 Bacteroidales bacterium | reverse complement strand
TAGCAGTGGTGTGTTCTAATTCAACTGAAAGCATAAAATTACCCGATTTAAATGATATACTAGGAGCAATTCTATACATATTATCAATATTAGTACCTGTTGCATAATATATGCCTACATTGGGACTCTTTGTTCCTAAGTTTTTGGCATAACCAAAATAGAAAGCAGGGTGAATACTAAAAGTTTTAAAATTTTTATGGAATATGAAATTCGTCCATATAAAAACGTGCCTTGTTGGAGTATAAGTTCTAGTGTCGTTTGTACTATCTATTGTTGAAACGGCATAGCCTCCCAAAAGTAAATTTTCGGTTAAGTTTTCTCCATATATTGCTTTTGCTTTAAATTCAAATTTATTATTTGTCCATTTATAAAATGCCATAAAAGAATTTGAAACTAATGTTGTTTTAGCTATTATGTTACTATCGGTTGTTTGACGTGGTTTTAAGACTTTCACGTCATAAGCAGCTCCTAAAGTAGTTTTGTTCTTATTGTATTGAAATAGTAGGTTTAAATTTGGGACCAAACTATTAGATAAATAAGTGAAACTTCTCCCCAATGGCCCAATATTAGAATAATCTCTTTGTGCAATAGCTGTTACTATTATTTTAGTATTTTTTTGTTTCCTAGTATATCTTATTTGAGCACTTCTATTAAAAGGTTGAAATGGAGCTCCTGTATTTAGTGAAATTACTGTAGGAAAAACGTCAGTTACAAACATAGGATGCCAATACTGACCCAGAAGCAAACTACTCTTTGTCCAGTCAAGTTGTATATAAGCATGTCGGAGTCTAAATGCATTGATAGTGGCATTTGACATTCCTGAAAAATCGGCTTCTATAAAACCAAATGTTTTTGCTCCAAATGCTTTTAAACCATTTATTTTTATATTTATTCTTGAGGTAATCGCACTATAATTAAAGCTTTTTTGAGCGTTAATATCGTTTCCATTATTATCAAGAATTACATCAGTAGGAAAGAGTGTGAACAGACCTTCTCTGGCATAAACTACCTGACGACTATCGTACCAATAATCTGTTTTTATAAAACCATGAATGGCATAATTAATTTTATTCTCCTTGGTTTTTGTACTGTCCTGAGCTTTAATATTAATTATTGAAATTAGAAGAATAAAAATTAGTATTGTTGACTTCATTTACTAACAGTTTTGTAGTTTATCTATAACTTAATTTACTTTGATTTTTGTGCTGCAACAGCTAAAATAACACCTAAAATTATTCCTAAAGCTGCGGCAAAAGCAATTCGATATTCTGGTGGTAACATAAATGTAATCGTGTGTGCAGGTATCCAAAAGAAAGGAATAGTTTTTTTGAAGACAAAATTCCATTGTACATCCCAATTTAGAGAGGGAAATATTTCGCCAAATTTAATGGGACTAAGAAATCCTTTTATAGTTCCATTATTATTAACAATATGTATATCAGTAATTTTATGTAAAGTCATAAATACAGGAGCAAATATCAAGTTCATAAATGTGCTGATAAAAAATGAAGTTATAAATCTTGTATAGCCCATTCCTTCTTTGCTAGCACTAATAATATCACTTGATTGCATTGATTTTACAGAATTATTTAAGCTAAAAAAATGTTCTAATAGTACAGGAGTTCCTGTGGCAAAAATTACGAAAGCCATTTTTATTCCTATTCCTAAAAATCCCCATACAATTGCCCTTGGAATAAGTCCAAAACCTCGATAATAATATTCTCCGGTTTTTAACCTTAAACCTATAGATTCTCCTATGGTTGAAAGTAAACCAAATTTCAGAAAACTAGTAATTATCCAATAATCATGATTTAATAAAAAGCCTGTTTGAAAGCTATTAAGAAAGGTGATAGGCGCAAATAACAATAATAATAGTATTATAATTACTACCATTATTAAATCTTTAGATTTTATCATAATATTAGTTTTTAAGTTTTTTGTACCGAATTCTCTTAGGTCCTTCGTTACCAAGTCTTTTCTTTCTGTTTTCTTCATACTCGGAATAGCTGCCTTCGAACCAATGAACTTGAGAATTACCCTCAAAGGCTAATATGTGTGTTGCTATTCTATCAAGAAACCATCTATCGTGAGAAATTATTACAGCACAACCAGCAAAGTTCTCCAGACCTTCTTCCAATGCGCGTAATGTATTAACATCTATATCATTAGTAGGTTCATCAAGTAATAATACATTTGCTTCTTGTTTTAGAGTAAGTGCTAAATGAAGTCTATTGCGTTCTCCTCCGGATAGGGTACCGGCTTTTTTATTCTGATCACTACCGCTAAAATTAAATCTGGAAATATATGCTCTAGAGTTAATTGTTCTATTTCCAAGTTGTATTAAATCATTTCCTTCAGATACTACCTCGTAAATACTTTTATTTGGATCGATATCCGCATGTTGCTGATCTACATAACCAATATTTACTGTTTTACCAACTATAAACTCACCACTATCAGGGGATTCTATTCCCATTATCATTCTAAAAAGAGTTGTTTTGCCAGCTCCATTAGGTCCAATAACACCGACAATTCCATTTGGTGGTAGATGAAATTCTAAATTTTCAAATAATAATTTATCTCCAAAAGCTTTAGATACTTTATTAGCTTCTACAACTTGATTCCCTAATCTTGGTCCGTTGGGAATAAATATTTCCAATTTTTCTATAGACTCTTTACTATCACTATTTAACAGATTGTCGTAAGCTTTAAGTCTGGCTTTGCTTTTAGCATGTCTGGCTTTTGGAGCCATTCGTACCCATTCCAATTCATGCTCCAAAGTTTTTCTTCTTTTACTAGCGGTTTTTTCTTCCATAGCCATCCTTTTGGTTTTTTGGTCTAACCAAGAAGAATAATTTCCTTCCCATGGAATTCCTTCACCTCTGTCTAGTTCCAAAATCCAACCGGCAACATTATCAAGGAAATACCTATCGTGAGTTACCGCTATAACAGTACCTTTATATTGTTTTAAATGTTGTTCTAGCCAATCTATCGATTCTGCATCAAGGTGATTGGTAGGTTCATCCAAAAGTAAAATATCTGGTTCTGATAATAATAATCGAGTAAGTGCAATTCTGCGTCTTTCACCACCAGAAAGGTTTTTTACTGGCAAATGTCCTTCAGGACAACGAAGAGCATCCATTGATCTTTCTAGTTGTGAATCAATTTCCCAAGCATCTCTTTGGTCAATCAATTCTGTTAGTTCTCCTTGACGTTCAATAAGCTTTGTCATGGTATCATCATCCATAGGCTCAGCAAACTTCATATTAATTTCTTCATATTCTTTAAGAATATCAATAGTCTCTTGAATACCTTCTTCTATAACCTCTCTAACAGTTTTGTTGTCATCAAGGTAGGGTTCTTGAGCAAGATATCCTACCGAATAGCCAGGTGAAAAAACTACTTCTCCTTGATATTTTTCTTCTAGGCCAGCTATTATTTTTAATAATGTTGATTTACCGGAACCATTAAGACCAATTACGCCAATTTTAGCACCGTAATAAAAACTTAGATATATATCTTTTAAAATAAGTTTGCTGTTATCGTAAGATTTACTTACCTTAACCATTGAAAAAATAATTTTCTTATCGTCAACTGTTGCCATATAATATATGAAATAAATGAATAATTTGGAATTGCAAAAGTAGTTGTTTTTAGAACTTGTTCTATTGTTATATTACAATGAAATAGATGACAATATGTTAACCAGTATTATTTACAAATAATCCTGATGATTAAGTAAAACTAATAACCTCAGTTCGACATAAGATTTCATTTACAGAAGGCTAATATCTAACTGAGTTTTTTAAAATCAGCCTGTCCCGAATTTGTTTCGGAAGGTTTTTCCCGCACTGTAGCTTGTTATTCATTGTTTATTCATACAATTCGCTTTGCTTTTGTATGAATAATGTGGGTTAAGAAAATTGAAAAGAAGGATATTTTTTAAAAATAAAATATTTCATTGGACTCAAAAGTGTATTTTTGCATTGAGAATAATGTAGTCTATCGCTGTTTATCATTGATGAAGAGAGGAAAGTCGGGACACCATAGAGCGCTATACTTCCTAACAGGAAGGTGCTTTTCGGGGGGAAAGTAACAGCAAGTGCCGCAGAAAATAACTTCCTTGTTCATACAAGGTAAAGGTGAAAACGTGAGGTAAGAGCTCACGAGCTGCTTTGGTGACAAAGTAGTTGGGTAAACCTTATAGGGTGAAAGTCCATGTAAACCGACGTTCAATTTTATTGAATAATGTCTGCTCGGCTAAGTCGGAGGGTAGGACGATTGAGCTAAGGTGCAAATCTTAGTCTAGATAAATGATAGACCATAATTTAATTATGAACAGAATCCCGCTTATGAAATTATTCTCTTTTACTAAAATCTCCCTTCCTTTTGGTTGGGGGATTTGTTTTTTAATTCATTTTTTTAATATCAATAGGTTTTGATTCTTACAATACAGTATCTTTGCCGAATCTAATAAAGATATTTTTATGGAAGAATTTAAAATG
>JAMOQL010000013.1 GCA_027064025.1 Bacteroidales bacterium | reverse complement strand
ATAACAAATCATTTAAGATGTGTTTTGTAATGTAAATGATTTAATGGTTATTTAGTAACAGACCATTAATAAAATAAAAAGAGGCTACCACGAATATGGCAGCCTCTTCTTTTTACAATTAATAGCTTATTGATTTACCTCAGTTGGGGTAAATAAACCTAAGCCAGAAGGTGTACTTGTGTTTGAATTAATTTCAGACTGTGGATACAAAAATCTTTGAGGGAGTTGTGTACCTTTTTTAGCAGGAATATTAATTAGATTCTTAGTTCTTCTAACATCATTAAAAGCTTCTAATTGTCCATAACATGTTTTGTATTTTTCGAGTAAAATTTCTTTTAATACAGCATCGTTTTCTGAGACATCATTAGGGTTTAATATTCCACCTGTTTGGAAATCGGCAAGGACTAAGTCTTGGTGTTCATCGGCTCCAAGTTTAGAATCCCAATAATTTCTAGCATCGTTTAAGAACGAAACAGCACCAGTGTTATCTCCTGCTCTATTGCTAGCTTCAGCCATAATTAGACTATTTTCCGCAGAGGACATTAGAACGTATGGTGAATTGTCCATATAGATACCACCAGCCCAATAATTAGGGTCATAATCATCGCAATACCAGCAATCGGCAGCGCCTAAGTAGAAATAATTAAATCTGGCAGTGTCTTGGGATTTTGCATTGCCCATGTAATCTGCTGAACTAGGATCTAATATTTTAGCTAAATATGAACCATTAGCAGTCATGTATCCTTCTCTATGCCATACCATAAAAGCAAACATTAGGTTAAATTGACCGTCTTTAAAGGCTGCAAAATCGTCATCGGTGCCATGATTGGCAACCCAATCTCCATTAGTTAGACCGCTTTGAGCACTTGTTAGAGCTAGAGTATACTCTCCTGTGTGAGTATAGAATCTAGCCTTTAACGAATTGGCTAATTGACCCCAAGTAATACCATCATCATTCTTATAAACAGGTGTAGATATTAAATCGCCACCAGTATTTGCAATACCTTCGTCAAGTAATTTTTGAACAGATTTGTATACATCGCTTTGTTTATCGAATCTAGGATTAGGGTAGTCAGCTTCATTAGCCGCTTGAGTGTAAGGAACGTCTCCCCATAAAGCCGTAGCAGTACCAATAAGATAAGCTTCTACAATTTGTGCTTGACCTAAATATGATTTTTTACCACTAGCTTCTGCTTGCGCTTCGATCAATCTACATTGTTTAACACCATCAACATATAAGATAGTCCAAATGTTATCGAAATCTCCATTAGCTACATTATAATTATCGATAGCAATATACTGTCTGTCGGATCCAGTAAACTGATTTGTAAACATACCAGTGATTCTTGCTAATTCGCCTTCGCTTACCATAACTGATGCCATTTCTGGTCCATTCATCATAAGCTCTTCAGAAGAACCTGGGAAACCATTTGGGTCTTCTTCGTCTACTGGTACAATTTTCTCACAAGAAACGCTTGCAAAAAGAATCGCAACAGCAAAGATCCATGTAAATAATTTATTATATTTCATAGTTTTTTAATTTTTAGTAAATAATTCTTAATGAGAATAACACAGATTTTGTTCCTGGGTTAGTAAAGTAATCTAATCCTCTACCGTTAGTTGCTCCTGTAAGGTTAGTTTCGGGATCTACACCAGGGAATTTAGTCCATAAAAATAGATTTCGTCCAGAAACTCCTATTTCAACATTTTCTAATTTAGCTTTCTTTACTAAATTTTTAGGTAGTGAGTACGATAAAGATATTTCTCTAAGTCTAGTCCAAGATGCATCATAAACAAACTGTTCTGCTACAGGTCCAAATCCTCCTCCTATATCAGTATACCAAGATTCGTCAAGGGCAACATTTCCGTTCCCAAAGTCTTGTACATTTCCTCTAAATGTAGTTCCTTTTGCAATAGTTGATCCGTCGTATGCTACTAAGTCTTCAGAAGCAGTTGTAATATTTGCTGTTTCAGGATTTATTCCAAAGTAGTTAAGTACACCTTCTGTTCCTGCCCACATTTCACCACCTTGAGAGTGTTGAAATAAGAATGATAATTTAAATCCTTTCCAAGATACGTTCATTCCTAATCCTCCTAACCAATCAGGGTTTGGATCACCAATAAGGCCTTCTTCTCCTAAAATAGGGAATCCGTTTGCGTCTAGTTTTAGATTACCACTATCATCTCTATCCCATTTTCCGCCCCAAAGAGCACCTAATGCTTCTCCTTCAACAGCTCTTGAAGATGTTCCAGAAAATCCTTGTAAGAATACAGATTCAGTTCCGTATAAACTTTCAACAAGATTATTATTTTTAGTGAAATTACCATATAGATTAACCAATAGGCCTTTTTCTTGATTATTAATAATGTTGTAATTTAAATCTATTTCAATACCTGTATTGGTTACGATACCAGCATTTTTCCATTGACTATCGAATCCAGTCGATGGAGCCACTTTTACAGGTAAAATAACATCGTTGGTTTTGTTTGTGTAGAAGGTAAATCCAAATGTTAATTTATTCTTGAAGAATCTTAAATCTGTACCCAACTCAAGTTCTGTTTTTCTTTCTGGCATAATGTCAGAATTTCCTTGTACAGAGTTTAGAATAATAGGAGTTCCGTAGTAACCTCCGCTAAGATTGGGACCCCAACCAGATTCAACGTTTCCTGCCACATAACCTGTTCTTAACATATATGGGGGCGGTTGAACACCAACGGTACCATAAGAAGTTCTTAATTTACCAAAAGAGAACCAATCGTTAACTCCAGTAAATTTAGAGAATGCCCATGCTAATGATGATGATGGGTAAAAAATTGGTTTGTTAAAAGTGCTTGCTCTTTCATAACGACCTGTTAATTCTAAAAAGATTTGATTGTATGCATCAAAGTTTAAAACGCCATAAGAACCTGCTGTAGCAACATACTCTTTGTAATTGCTAGGGGTTTTGTTACCATTACTCGAGTTCTCGAAATTATAAATAGGAGTACTTGTATAGGTGAAGTTACTCAATTCACCTCCTAAAGAACTATAATTTTTATCATTGTATTGAACTCCCAAAATCCAAGTTAAATTAATATCAGAAGTTATTTTTGATAATGTTCGAGCAAATAAATCTATTGAGTTTTGTTTCTCAAGTAAATTTTGTTCAGAAAAATACCCACCTGCATTATCTCCTGCAGAGTTGTATGGAAACATTGTTATTCTTTTATCGGAAGAATAATCTAATCCATATCTAAATGTTAATTTAGATTTCGAATTGATAGAATAGTTAACCTCTGGATTAATTAAAAAACGTTCAACTTTTGATGTGTTAACTTGTTCGTTAATTGTCCAACCTGGGTTATTATATGTAGGAGCTGCATTTCCTAAGTATTTTCTGTAAGAACGGTGTGCGTTGTAGTGTGCTTCACCTGATGCGTCGAAATATGTTCCTTTATAATAAGTGTTGTCAAAATCGGGAGCGGTTCTTAAATAGCCTAGATATAGTCCATTAAGATTGGATCCTTGTTGAATTCTATTAGAATTAATACTTGCATAATAAGTATTGAATTTTGCTTGAATTTTATCGGTAAACTGAGTTGTATAATTAACTCTAATACTAGATCTTCTGTAGTCTGAGTTCCCTTTAATAACTCCTTTTTGGTTCCAATCTCCAATACTCAAGTATAAATTGCTTTTATCATTCACGACTGAGATTCCTGCACCTATATCTGTTGCAACACCAGTCCTGAAGATTTGGTCTCTATTAGATTTATTATAAGTCTCGTTCGATCTTTTTTCATTGATAGCATAGTGTTTGTTTCCATCAGCATCTAAGAAATATCCTTGGTAGTTAGCGTCTGTAGGATCACTAAAGTAGGTGTCAGAACCGCCAGCGAGAGTATCTAGTTTAGCACCCCAGCTTTTACCTTCATTGGCAACAAAGTTTCCATACTTACCTTGGCTAAAAGTATTTTGTTTTTCGTATTCTCTATTGACCCAATCTAGGGATACATTGGAATGAAAATCTACACTAACTTTTTTGTTAGAACCTGGTTTTATGGTTCCTTTTTTAGTGGTAATCATTATGACTCCATTAGCTGCTCTTGTTCCCCAAACAGCTGCTGCTGCAGAACCTTTTAGAACTTCTACAGAAGCAATGTCGTTAGGGTTAATATCATTTAATCGAGATTGTTGTGCTACACCATCGACATTTCCGCCAATTGATGAGTTTGAAATAGCAACTCCATCGACTACGATAAGCGGCTGTACACTTTGATAAACTGTACTTTGACCACGTAACTGAATATATGCTCCTGCTCCAGGGTCTCCTGTGTTTCTTACAATATTAACACCAGAAGATTTTCCTGTCATAGCTTGAATAACTCCTGACTCACCAGAATTTTCAATATCTTCTCCTTTTACTTTTGTCGAAGAGGAGGAGCTTTTGTCTTTATTGATTTTTACACCTAAAGAGGTTACTTCAACTTCGTCAAGACGTTGAGCATCTCCTTTCATCTTGATTTTAAACTCTGCTTTATCACCAACCGTTACTTCTTGGGGTTGCATTCCCATGAATGTAAATAGTAATATAGAGGATTTGTCTTTCACGGTAATGGAATATTTTCCATCCATATCAGTTATTGTACCGTTACTAGTACCTTTCTCAATAATAGATACTCCAGGCAGAGTCATACCGTCATCTGCACTACGAATAGTACCCGTAATTGTTTTTTGTGCCCATAGCACACTGATGCCTGCAATAATTAGCAGGAATGTCATCAAACTTTTTTTCATAGGTCTAATTTTTAATTAATAATTAAATAACAGCTTAAAGGTATAAATAATTAACAATAATTAACAATAATTAACATAAAATATGTAAAAAATTAAATAGATAGATTCTTGATTGAAGTATAGAAGGGTAATATTAGATTTTTAGACCGATAACAACTAAATCATCAACCTGTTCTTCCACTGATTTTCCGTTTAACATCCAGTTTCTTAGAGTGTTGTTTAGAATTTCTTGTTGTTTATTCATAGATAGATTTGCGTTTTCTAGAAGAAGATTCTTGAAAGCCTTGTATTTAAATTTTTTTCCTTTAGGACCTCCAAATTGATCTGCAAAACCATCAGAAAACATATATAGTTGATCTCCTTTGTTTAATTGGATTTCGTGGGTTGTGAATTTGTCCATTTTATCGTAAATGGCAATAGGCATTTTGTTAGGTTTAATTTCGTAGAGCTTTTTATTATCATTATGGATTAAGCCTTCTGTAGAAGAGAAACCTTTTATTTCATTATCAGAAATAATATAAAGAGGGTTGTTTGCTCCGGCATATTGAAGGACATTACTTGTATGGTTAAAAGAAATTAGTGCCATATCCATTCCGTCTTTTTGCTCTCCAATTTCTCCTTTTTGCTTAAGTGTGGTAATTATTTCTTTACGAAGTTTCCTTAGAATAACACCAGGATGAGTGATGTATTCTTTGATAATGATTTCTTTTAGGAAAGACATTCCTAGCATACTCATAAATGCGCCAGGTACACCATGGCCTGTAGAATCAACGGCCGTAACAATGGTTTGGTTTTCGACATGAGCCCACCAGTAAAAATCGCCACTGACGATATCTCTAGGTTTAAAAAACACAAAAGAATCTGAAAAGTGCTGGTTTAGAATTTCTTTGGATGGAAGTGTTGCATTTTGGATTCGCTCGGCATAATCGATGCTTTTAGATACGTGTTCGTGAATTAATTCTATTTCTTCTTTCTGAATATTAACCATGTCTCGTTGGGCTTCTATTTCGTCTCTTTGAGCTAGTATTTCTTCATTTTGCTGATTAAGTTCCCTGTTTGTCGTACTGATTTGTTCTTTCTGAAGTAGGATTTCTTTATTTTTTTTGCGTAATAAATCGTTGCTTCGTTTCCTGATTCTATTTTGTCTAATAAATAGAACAATTACAATTAGAATAAGGAAGACTCCAATAATTAGAGAGGTATTTAGAATCTTTTGTTTATTAATTTCTGCTTGACTAAGCTTGTCTTTATTGCTTAATATTTCTATTTCTTGTTCCTTTTTTTGAGTTTCGTATTTTGTATTTAATTCCTGCATCGTTTTGTCTTTCTCTATGCTCAATATGGAATCTTTATATTCTGTATAAAGTGATAAATATTTATTAGATAACTGATATTTATTTTGAGATTGGTATATCTTGGATAGATTCTGACAAATATCAACAACAACATCTCTAGCTTTTACTTGCAATGCTTTTTTGTACGCTTGTTGATAATAACTTATTGCTTTTTTATCATTTCCCCATTCGTGATAAACCTGCCCTAACATATTAAGCTCGTATAATTCATTATTGACATCGCCTAGTTTCTTGTATATCTGCAAAGATTCCAGAAAATAATTCATAGCTGTTTGATAAATTCCTATTTCATAATACAACTCTCCAATATTTGAAAGCACCATGGCTGTCTGCCTAACATTACCAGTTTCTTTCCATATTTTTGCAGCTTTCTTGAAGTAATTAATACACTCTTGAGGTTTATCTTCGAAATAAAATAGAATTCCAAGGTTATTGTACAACAAGGCCGAACCATTAACATCCCCTAATTCTTCCTTTATAGACAAAGACATTCTATAATACTTTTCCGCTTGTTTATAGTTTTTGTTTTTATAATGAATCAAACCTATATTATTAAAAGATAAGGCGATTTCTGCTTTATCATTTCTTTTCTGAGAAATTTCTAAAGACTTTATGAAGTAATCTAAAGCTTTTGCTCTTTCTCCAATGTCGTCATAAAATACCCCTAAATTATTGTATGAAGAGGAAAGACCGATACTATCTTTTAATTGAACTGCGAGTTTTAAAGATTTTTTGAAAAAATATAAGGTAGTATCGTATTTCCCTTGGAGCTTATATGAGATGGCTAAGCCGCTATAAGTAGATTCGAGCAGGGTGTCAAGTTGATTGTTTTTACAGATCTGATATGCTTTTGTAATATAATATAGTGCGCTATCGGGTTGGTTGTTTCGATATTGTTGTTCAAGTTTAATGCAAACGGTAGCTTGTTCTTTAATGCTCCCTCGATTAATAACAGACAAAAGGCTGTCTTTTACTGAAGCCATTAATATTTGACTTGAGAGGATTAAAAGAAGAATTAGCTTTGACATAAACTTATGTAAATGAATTATTGATATGGGTTCTTTTAGACTTTAAATTTAGTTATAATATTGACCATTTCAAATCTTTTTTGAAGATTAACAGAATTATTAAAAAAGATTATTGGCAAATGATTACTTTTGTAAAAAAAGATATGTCATTATTCGAGCAAATAAATCAGGATATTAAGTCGGCAATGTTGGCTAAAGAGAAAGAGAAATTAGAAGCCTTAAGGGCTGTAAAAGCCGCTTTCTTAATTGCTAAAACAGAAAAGGGAGCTCAGGAAGAATTGAGCTCAGAAAAAGAAATTGCAATTATTCAGAAATTAGTTAAACAAAGAAAAGATTCTGCTGATATTTATATTGAAAATAATAGACCAGAATTAGCCGAAAAAGAGTCTAAGGAGGCTGGCTTTATTGCAGTTTATTTACCAAAGCAATTGTCGGAAGAGGAAATAAAAGAGATGTTAAAGCCAATTATTGAACAAACAAGTGCTAGTTCTATGAAAGATATGGGTAAGGTAATGGGAATAGCAAGTAAGCAGTTGGCTGGTAAGGCCGATGGTAAACTTATTTCTGACTGTGTAAAAGCTCTATTGGCTTAAGCTACTAATTGTTTTTTATTTTATCGACAATAATACTGGTGGAATAGCCTTCTGTAAGCTCTATAGTTTGGACTGTTCCTCCTTTTCTTTGCACAATATCGAAACCCACAACGTCTTCAATTTTATAGTCGTTTCCTTTAACCAAAATATCGGGTTGTATTTCTGTAATTAATTCTAGGGGGGTGTCTTCATCAAAAAACACAACATAGTCTATAAAAGAGAACCCTGCCATAAGTATAGCTCTTGCCTGTTCATCTTGTAATGGTCTCGAAGGGCCTTTTAATCTACTAACCGAAGCATCGGTATTTAATCCTAAAATAAAAATATCGGCAAGGTCTGATGCTTTGGCTAAATATTCTACATGGCCACGGTGTACAATATCGAAGCATCCATTAGAGAAAACAATAGTTTTATTTTCTGAATTGATTCGTTGAATAACTTTTGACAATTTTTTTCGTGAGATAATCTTGCTCTGTAAATGTTCTAAAGTATTCATAATTTTAAATTTTATTTCTGATGATTTACAACTGGGAGAAGTGCGGTAGAAATAATACCAAGTACAACAATCATAAGAGTTTGTGCGGCATGAACGATTAATGCAAAAACTCTAGCATCTTGATCGTTAATCCCAATAACGACTAGAGTACCAGCTACCAAAAAATGCCATGCTCCAATTCCACCTTGAACAGGAGCGACCATTCCGTAACTACCTATTACAAAGAAGGATAAGCCTCCGAGTATTGTAATGTTATTGGTGCTCTCAAAAGCGAAAACAGGGAAGTAGGTCATAAGAAAGTACATAACCCAAATTAAAATAGTATAAAACAGAAATAGCCATTTTCCTTTCATTGCCTGTACAGACCGAATGCCATCGAGGAATTGTTCTATTATATCTTCAAACTTTTTATACAAGCCCGTTTGCTTTATTTTAGCCCAATAGAAATATAGAATAACTATGCTTAAAATAAAGATTACAGGTAAAATATAAATTAGGTTTGAATTTTGTATTTGCTCTAGCTTTTCTGCCACATTTGGATTGTTATTCACAAAGCCGACAAAAATATGAGTTTGCGTAAGAATTAGGATTACGGTTAGTACTAATAATATTATTACATCAATAATTCGCTCTAATACAATAGTCCCAAAGCTAGTCGAAAAAGGAATGTTTTCGTATTTTTTTAGAATGCTGGGGCGTGTAATTTCACCGAGTCTGGGTATTGCTAAGTTGGCAAAATAGGTGCTGATTACAGCGAAAAATGAATTTGCAAAACTGGGTCGATAGCCATATGGATGAACCATCATTTGCCAACGGATGGCTCTAACTACGTGGCTTAATATACCCGCTGTTAAAGAGAGGGAAATCCAAAAATAATTGATGTGTTCTACAGCGTCTATTAATACATCGATGTCTTGATCTTTATAGATTAACCAAAATAAAAAAAGTCCCGCACTTAAAAAAATGAGGAACTTTAAGATATTTTTAACTTGTTTATTCAAAATTTCTGAGAATTACTTTACTATTTTATTAGTAGCGGTGTCAGGAAATACTAAACTGGGTTTAAATTTTTTGGCTTCCTCAAAATCCATCGATGCATAAGAAATTATGATTACCACATCGCCTACGGCAACTTTTCTGGCCGCTGGTCCGTTAAGACAAACTTCTCCTTTACCTCTTTCACCTTTAATAACGTAGGTTTCTAAGCGTTCTCCGTTGTTAATGTTCACAACCTGAACTTTTTCATTTTCAATGATATTAGATGCTTCTAAAAGATCCTCATCTATCGTAATACTACCTACATATTGGAGGTTCGCTTCTGTTACGCTAGCCTTATGTATTTTCGATTTTACTACCTCAATGTTCATTTTTATATTATCTATAAAATATTATTTTCCGTTATTACAGACGTATAGTGCTGTCGTATAATTTGTTACAGTCTTTCATGTATCGTCAACAAACAGTTACAAATTAAATACAATATTATCTATTAGCCTAACATTTCCACAAAAAATGGCGATACAAGCTACGATTTTCTGATTTGTGTTCCAATTTGTAATTAGTTCTAGATTTTTATCTTCAACAATTTCAAAATATTCTAAATCGAGTTCTTTTATTTTAGAGAACTTATCAATAACAGCCTTTTTTAATTCTGGAACGGTATATTGGGGATAAGATTCTTTGCTCCAAGTTAATATTTTAGATATCGAAGCTGCTATTTTTCTTTCCGAAACGCTTAATCTTTCGTTTCTAGAGCTCATAGCCAATCCGCTTTCTTCTCTGACGATAGGGCAGGGGATAATTTCAATATCTAAAGAAAGTTGTCGAACCATATCTTTAATAATTACATATTGCTGAAAATCTTTCTGACCAAAAAAAGCTTTGTTGGCGGGGACAGCTTCGAATAGTTTAGATACAATTTGAGCCACTCCGTTAAAATGTCCAGGTCTGTGAGCTCCTTCCATAAGCTCGGCAATATGTCCAAATTCGAATTCTCGATGGTCAGGTTCAGGATACATTTCTTTTTCCGAAGGTAAAAAAGTAATATCGCACTGTATTTGTTCCAAAAGTTTTAAATCGTAATCGAAATTTCGTGGATATTTATTATAATCATCTTTATCGTTAAATTGTGTAGGATTAACAAAAATACTGCAAACTGTTACATCGCATTGCTTTTTAGAATTCCTAATTAAGGACAGATGCCCTTGGTGAAGGGCTCCCATCGTGGGAACAAATCCAATAATCTTCCCTTTGTGTTTTAAGTTTGAGATTATTTTTTGAAGCTCCTTTATAGAATTTATGACCTGCATTCTAATTTTGATTTTAATTTTCTGCAAATAAATGAATATTTTTAGAATTTAACCTACTACTTTTGATGCTTTAAGTTCTTTTTGTTGATAAATTTAACCATTTATTTTATGAATATATATATTGCAAATCTACACTTTTCTATTCGTAAGGAAGAAATACGGCAACTTTTTGAGCAATTTGGCTCCGTTAAATCTATAAATTTGATGATAGATAAAAAAACAAAAAAAAGTAGAGGTTTTGCTTTTGTAGAAATGGAAAACGACGTAGAGGCTAACATTGCTATTGCGAATTGTAATCATAAAGAGGTTAGGGGAAGAACCTTAAAAGTAAGTCCTGCTAAATAAAAATAATAATTAATAAATCGTAATTTATATATGAGTTCTGACAAAAAATTAACTCCAATTTCAGATTTGGGAGAGTTTGGTCTAATCGATCGGATGACAAAAGGTATTAAGTTAAAAAATAAGTCTTCGGTTAAAGGTGTGGGAGACGATGCTGCTGTCGTTAATCATAATGGTTATCAAACAGTTATTACCACTGATATGCTGACTGAAGGTATTCATTTCGATTTGTCGTATTCTCCATTAAAACATCTTGGATATAAGGCTGTAGTTGTAAACTTGTCCGATATTTTGGCGATGAATGCTAAGCCTACTCAAATTGTAGTTTCTATCGCTGTGTCGGCTCGAACTTCTGTTGAAAGTTTGGATGAATTATATGCTGGAATTTATGAGGCGTGTAATTTCTATAAGGTAGATTTAGTGGGTGGCGATACAACATCTTCTCGTTCTGGTCTAGTGATTAGTATAACTGCAATTGGAAAAGCAAAGCCCGAAGATTTGATTTATCGTTCAGGTGCTAAAGAAAACGATTTGATTTGCGTAACAGGAGATTTGGGAGCTGCTTATATGGGATTGCAACTGTTAATTCGAGAAAAAGAAGTTTACAAAGTGAATCCTAATTCGCAACCCGATTTATCTGGATTTGAACATATTCTTGAACGTCAGTTGAAACCTGAATGCCCAATATCGATAATAGATAAGCTAGAAAAAATGAATGTTAGACCTACAGCAATGATTGATATATCTGATGGATTATCGTCAGAAGTATTGCATATTTGTCAAGCTTCAGAGGTAGGTTGCGTAGTTCACGAAGATAAATTGCCAATTGATGAATCTACAATAAAATTTGGAAATCAGATTGGAGTTCATTCTTCGATAGCAGCTCTTAATGGTGGAGAAGATTATGAACTTTTATTTACTGTTCCGTTGAGCGATTTTGATACTATAAAACGTTATCCAGAAATTAAAGTTATTGGTCATATTACTAAAGAAGATAAGGGATGTAGTTTAGTAACAGGAGATGGCACTTATTTACCCCTCGATGCACAGGGATTTGATCATGGAGCTAACGAATAGTTTTTAATTAGACTGTTAAAAAAATGTAAAATGGCATCAATCATTGAACTTAAATGGTTGATAAACTTGTGTTTTAGAACATAAAAATATAATTTAGCAAAAATATTAAGAAGAAAAAAGAATCAAATGAAAATTAAAGTAATCATTCTATCGGTAATAGTAGCTTTGGGTATATACGGATTTACAACAGTTAATAATACTGAAACAAAAATTAAAAATTCTAACGGAGATGATAATATTGGGCATGCTATTGGTCAAATAGCTCCAGATATTAATTTATTATCAGTTAATGGAAAGAAAATTAAATTATCCGATTATAGAGGTCAACTTGTGTTGGTCGACTTTTGGGCATCTTGGTGTCCTCCTTGTAGACGAGAAAATCCTCACGTTTTAGCAGCTTACAATGCTTATAAGGATAAAAATTTCACCAAAGGAAAAGGATTTACGGTTTATGGTGTTTCGTTGGATGGAGGAAGACGTAGTACTGAGGAAAACTGGAAGCAAGCGGTTAAAGCAGATAAGTTGGTTTGGGAGTCGAATGTTTTAGGAAACCAAGATGTAGCTCGTCAATATGGAGTTGTGAGTATTCCAACGAATTTTTTATTGGATAAAGATGGAGTTGTCATTGCTACAAATTTAAGAGGTGATGATTTAGAGAATAAATTAAAAAGTTTATTAAAATAAATTAGAATGAAAAAATTACAAATACTATTTCTAGTAGCATTTTCTGTTTTTCAATTACAAGCACAAAATGTTGGGTTAAATATAGGGGACAAGGCTCCTGATTTAAAATTCTCTTCTCCAGATGGAAAGGAATACTCCATTTCTGATTTGAAAGGAAAAGTAGTTTTAATTGACTTTTGGGCTTCGTGGTGTGGCCCTTGTAGAAGAGAAAATCCTAATGTTGTTAGAGCTTATAACGAATTTAAAGATAAAAAATTTAAGAATGGCGAAGGATTTACAATTTATAGTGTTTCTTTAGATAGAAGTGCAGATGCATGGAAGGCTGCAATAGAGAAAGATGGATTAGTTTGGCCATATCACGTAAGTGATTTAAAACATTGGAAGTCTGCCGCAGCCAAAACGTATAAAGTTAGAGGAATTCCAACCAATTTTTTGATTGATGGTGATGGAATAATTTTGGGGACATCGTTACGGGGAAATCGTCTTGATCAGGTTTTAAAGTCTATTGTTGTTAAAGAAAGAAGTAAGGTGGAGTTAGAGTCCGATTTGAAGTTGACATTATTAGAGTTACAGAAAAAGGTTGAGAACGAATTGGTTAAGACAGATAAAAAGAGTCCGAAATATAAGGCTCTTAAATTACAACAGAAACAAAACTCTAAGGCTCTTAAAGTTTTAAAACTATAGAAACATTTAGTTTAGTGATAAATATAAAAAAGCCAGAGTAAATTATACTCTGGCTTTTTCGTATTCAAGAATCTTTTCTATTCTTCCGATTCTTCTTGGTAAGATTTAAGTAATTCTTTTTGAAGATCTGAAGGAACCTGTCCATATTCTGAGAACTTCATTTGGAACATCGCTCTTCCTTGCGAGATAGAACTTAATGAAGTCGAGTATTTGTTCATTTCTGCTAAAGGAACTTTTGCTGATATTTTTTCTAAACCTTTTTCTGATGACATACCTTGAACAATAGCTCTTCGTCCTTGTAAATCGCTCATTACGTCTCCCATATAGTCAGAAGGTACAAGTACCTCAACATTGTAAATGGGTTCTAATACTCTAGGTCCTGCGTTTTTGAAAGCATCACTAAAAGCATGACGACCAGCTAATTTAAAAGAAATTTCGTTGGAATCGACTGCGTGCATTTTTCCGTCGTAAACAACAACTCTAATATCTCTAGCATAAGATCCTGTAAGAGGGCCTTCTTCCATCTTTTCCATGATCCCTTTAAGAATTGCAGGCATAAATCTAGCATCGATAGAGCCTCCAACAATACTACTGATAAATACTATTTTCCCTCCCCAAGGCAAATCGTGCTCTTCTTTATTTTTGACAGAAACTTTGATTTCTTTGCCATTAATCTTATACATTGTAGGGTCTTCCATTCCATCTTGGTAGGGTTCTATAATCATATAGACTTCTCCAAATTGACCAGAGCCTCCCGATTGCTTTTTGTGCTTGTAGTTAGCTTGTGCTATTTTGGTTATGGTTTCTCTATATGGAATCTTAGGCTCGTAAAATTCTGTTTCTAATTTGAATTCGTTTTTTAAGTGCCATTCTAATATTTTAAAGTGGCGTTCACCTTGTCCGTGAACTATTATTTGTTTTAATTCTTTTGAATATTCAATAACAATACTAGGGTCAATCTCGTGCATTCTGTTAAGAGCTTCACCTAATTTTTCGTCATCGGCTTCAGCTAATGCTCTAATGGCAGAGCGATGTCTTGGTGTTGGCCCTAAAACGGGATTGTATTGAACTGAGTGACCATTAGCGTTAAGTGTATCACTAGTCCTTGTGCTTTTTAATTTAACGGCTGCGCCAATATCTCCAGCTACTAATTTACTTACTTTTTCTTTTTTCTTTCCTGCGACAACAAATAATTGAGTGAGTCGTTCTTTGTTTTGAGTTCTTTGATTTATTAAATCGTCACCTTCGTTAATTTCTCCAGTAATTACTTTAAAGAAATTGACTTCTCCAACATGGTCTTCAACAGAGGTTTTAAAAACAAAAATAGAGCATGGTTGCTTAGCGTCTATAGGAATAATATTTCCTTCAGTGTCTTCTCTTTTGTTACACTCGTTTGGTCTAGGAACTACTTTTACGATAAATTCCATTAATCTTCTTACTCCAATATTCTTTTTTGCAGAAGTACAAAAAACAGGATATAAATCTCGATGAACAAGTCCTGCTGTTATTCCAGAACGCATTTCGTCTTCAGAAAGTCCATCGTTTTCGAAGAATAATTCCATTAAGGAATCATCATTTTCTGCAGCCTTTTCTATTAATTCTTGATGTAAAGCTAATGCTTTATCTTTTTCTTCTGCGGGGATATCTATAATTTCAGGGGCTCCACCATTAACAGGATATTTGTAATATTTCATGGTGATGACATCTATTATACCATTGAAATCTTCTCCTGCATTAAGTGGATATTGTACCTGAGCTACTTTTGAACCAAAACTTTCTTTTAAATTCTCTAGTGTTCTTTCGAAATTAGCCTTGTCATGATCTAATTGATTTACAACAAAAACCATTGGTTTAGCATATTGCTCTAGTGCTCTAGCGTGTATTTCTGTTCCTACTTCAACACCGTTTTGAGCATTAATAATCATTAAAGCCACATTAGATGGATTAATTGCGGTATAAGCTTTTCCTACAAAATCATCAGCTCCAGGAGCATCAATCATGTTTATTTTGTTGTCTAGATATTCTGTAAATAGTACCGTAGAATATATTGAGCTCTCAGTCTCTTGTTCAATTTTGTTGTAATCAGATACTGTATTGCCTGCTTCTACTGTACCTATTCTGTCAATTACACCTCCATTAAACAACATTGCTTCGGCAATACTCGTTTTTCCAGAACCAGAGTTTCCTAACAAAACAAGATTCTTGACATTATCTGTTTGGTAAATTTTCATGTGAATTAAATTTTAGTTATTTATTTCTGTTAACTTTTGCTCTAATTAAAATAAGTTTAAAAAAACATTTTCTAAAGCCTACCAAATATAGCAAAAAAAATACATTTTAAGAATGACCTTTGTCTTAATAATTTGTAAAATGCTTAGAAACATGGCTGTGGTTTTGTATAAATAATATTGATAAAAGCTTGTTGTTGATAAATAGTTTATCTACTTTTGTGAGCTATAAAAATAAATTTAAAGAGAATATAAATCATGTATGCAATCGTAGACATAGCAGGTCAACAATTTAAAGTTGAAAAAGACCAAAAGCTTTATGTTCATCGTTTAAAAGCTGAAGAGGGCTCTAAAATTGAGTTTGATAACGTGCTTTTAACAGATGATGGAAAGAAAGTTAATGTTGGTGCTCCTTGTATTAAAGGCGCAAAAGTAACTGCTAAGGTTATATCACACCTAAAAGATGATACTGTAATCGTTTTCAAAAAGAAACGTAGAAAAGGTTATAAGAAAAGAAACGGACATCGTCAGTTTTTATCAGAAATTGTAATCGAATCTATAAAATAATATAAAACCATTTTAAAGATATGGCTCATAAAAAAGGAATGGGTAGTTCACGAAATGGTCGTGAATCCCAAAGTAAAAGATTAGGCGTTAAAATTTATGGTGGTCAGTTCGCAGTAGCTGGTAACATTATCATGCGTCAGCGAGGAACACAACATCACCCAGGCGAAAATGTAGGTATGGGAAAAGATCATACTATTTACGCTTTAATTGATGGTACTGTTGAATTTAAAAAGAAAAGAAATAACAGATCTTATATTTCTGTTCTTCCTTTAGAGGCTGAAGTGGTTGAAACAACTGATGCTCCTAAAGTAAAGAAAGAAGTTAAAGAAGAAGTTGCTGAGGCATAATTCTAATTCAATAAAAATATTTTTAAACCTCTACTTTATAGTAGAGGTTTTCTTTTGGAATAAATTTAGATAATGATTTGGTATTATATCTTTAGCTGCTTTAAACTATCAATTTTAATATAATCAAAATGGTTTATTTCGGATTGATGTAATACTTCGTGCTCCCAAGTTGTATGATAAGGGATATGGATAGCTTCTCCTCCTAGTTTTAGTACGGGTAGGATATCAGATTTTAAAGAATTTCCTATCATTAAAAATTCGTGAGGTTTTATGTTGAGTTTTTTGAATAGCTTCGTGTAATTACTTTCTTTTTTGTCAGTCATAACTTCTATATGATGAAAGAAATGTAATAAACCTGATTCGTTAAGTTTGCGTTCTTGGTCGAGTAAGTCACCTTTAGTAGCTACGATGATTTGGTAATGCTGATCTTCTAGCAATTCTAAAGCTGATACCACACCTGTTAATAATTTAACAGGATGCTTATGCATCTTTTTGCCAATATTGATAATCTGTTCAATCTTATCTGCTGAGATCTTATTATTACTGATTGTTAAGGCTGTTTCTATCATCGATAGCACGAAGCTTTTGATTCCATAACCATAGAGCTCCAAATGTCCAGTTTCTATAGAAAAAAGTAGCTTTTCAAGTTTTTCTTTATTAGCATAGGAATGCATTAGATGATAGAATTCTTTTTCAGCATCTCTAAAAAAGTTTTCGTTCTCCCAAAGTGTATCGTCTGCATCAAAAGCAACAACCTTTATTTTTTTTCTATTAATTAACATTCTCTTTTCTCATATTATATTTGTCAATGGCAATTCTATAATCAGGATCTTCAAGAACGTTAACAATACAAATCTTTTCGGCTTTTTTTATTAGAGCCCGACAATCTTGACTGAGATGCCAAAGGTGAATATTTTTTCCAGATTTGAGGTATTTTTCAGTAATTTTGTTGATAGCTTCAATTGCAGATTGGTCCATAATCCTCGATTCTTCGAAATCGATAATAACCTCTTTAGGATCATTATTTACATCGAACTTTTCTAAGAATAATTTAGTAGACCCGAAAAATAATGGGCCATAAATTTCGTAATGTTTAATCCCGTGTTCGTCGATGTGTTTTCTCGCACGAATTCGAAGTGCATTTTCCCATGCAAAAACCAATGCAGAAATAATAACTCCTGCAAAAACCGCAAAGGCTAAATCTTCTACGACTGTAATGAATGTAACAATAGCGATGACAAATAGGTCTGTTTTGGGAATTTTATTAATTATTTTAAAAGTACTCCATGCAAAAGTTCCTATCACCACCATAAACATAACACCGACAAGAGCCGCAATGGGGACCATTTCGATATATTTGGAAGCGAAAAGGATGAAAATGAGTAGCGAAACCCCTGCTACAATTCCAGATAATCGACCTCTACCACCAGATTTTATGTTAATAATACTTTGTCCAATCATAGCACATCCACCCATGCCTCCAAAAAAACCGTTGACAATGTTTGCCGTGCCTTGGGCAATGCATTCTTTATTGCCATTTCCGTGTGTTTCGGTTAATTCATCTATTAAATTTAATGTCATTAATGATTCTATTAAACCAATGGCTGCTAAAATAAAGGCATAGGGTAAGATAATTTTTAAAGTTTCTATGTTAAAAGGAATTAATGGAATATTGAAACTAGGTAAATCGGCTGCTAAGCTACCATTTCCATCTGCACTTCCTGCGGCAACAAAACTACTGACGGTTGCGGTATCAATATTTCCAAAAATAACAATCCCTGTTACAATTAGAATAGATACTAAAGCTGCTGGAATCTTTTTTGAAAGATAAGGTATGCCAATCATTAAAGCCATGGTCAGAGCTACTAATCCAATCATAGTATATAAAATTGTGCCTGATAACCAATGGTCACCTTCTTTAAACATCCCTAATTGGGAAGTCATAATAACGATAGCTAAGCCATTTACAAAGCCCATCATTACGGGGTGAGGAATCATTCGCACATATTTACCCAATTTAAAAAGGCCTGCAAGAATCTGAAAAATACCTGTGAAGAGTAGTGTTGCAAATAAGAATTGAAGTCCTAATGCAGCGCCTGAATAACCAATAGATTCTGCATAAAGACTTCCATCGGCAACTAAGGATACCATAACCACGGCCATAGCTCCTGTTGATCCAGAAATCATCCCTGGGCGGCCTCCAATAAGAGCAGTAATAAGTGCCATCATAAATGCACCGTATAAACCAATGATTGGCGAAATACCTGCTACGAAAGCAAAAGCTACAGCTTCAGGGACAAGAGCAAGAGCAACGGTTAGCCCAGAAAACACATCGTCTTTAATACTGCCTTGGGTTTTGTCTATCCATTTAAATTCTTTAAAAAAATTCATAAATTTGTATCTGTCTGGTATATAATGTTATAGCTGCCTATTCTTTAGCTTTTTCGAAAATGGCTGCAAAGTTAAGGAAATGCCAATCAATAGCCTAAATTATTTAGATTGAATAAAAAGAATTTTTCTATTTAGTATTTCATCGTAGCTGAATGTAAAATCTTATTCGTATTTTTGCAAAAAAATAATTTCAACCTATTATAATAAGCAAAATAATAAGCAAAACATTATGTTGACCATCCAGCAATTAGAACACAATACAGAACAAGTTATAGAGCTTCTTAATATCAAAAATTTCGATGCTTCGGAAATTGTACCACAGGTTATTCAGTTGAATCAAGATCGTAAGAAATTAAAAACAGATTCTGATGTTTTGCAAGCTGAGATGAATGCCTTATCTAAAGAGATTGGAGGCTTATTCAAAAGTGGTAAGATAGAAGAAGCCAACAAATCTAAGGAAAAAACGGTAAGCTTAAAATTGGATATTAAAAACTTGCAAACCAAACTTTCTGAGTTAGAAGAACAGCTACATAATTTATTAGTACAGATTCCAAATATTCCACATCCTTCTGTTCCAAAAGGAAGAGATGATAGTGATAATCTTTTCATTAGAGGAAATTATCCTGAGGTCGAGAAAAACACAAATGGATTACTGCCACATTGGGAGTTGGCTGATAAGTACGATTTAATAGATTTTGAATTAGGCGTAAAGCTTACAGGCGCTGGGTTTCCTGTGTATAAAGGGAAGATGGCACGTTTCCAAAGAGCTTTGATTCAGTTTTTCTTAGACGAAGCGGTAGATAATGGATATAATGAGGTGATTCCTCCATTGATGGTTAATGAAGATTCTGGCTTTGGAACTGGGCAGTTGCCCGATAAAGAAGGTCAGATGTATCATATGCAAGTTGATAATTTATACATGGTTCCTACAGCTGAAATTCCAGTAACTAATATGTTTAGAGATGTGATACTAAACGCAAAACAATTTCCAATTAAAACAACAGCTTATACGCCTTGTTTTAGACGCGAAGCAGGTTCTTATGGAAAAGATGTTCGTGGATTAAATCGTTTGCATCAATTCGATAAAGTAGAAGTCGTTCATGTTGAACATCCTGAAAAATCATACGAAACGCTTGATAAAATGGTTGAGTATGTTGAGCAAATTATTAATAAATTAGAATTGCCATATAGAATTGTTAAACTTTGTGGTGGTGATTTAAGTTTTACCTCAGCACTAACTTTCGATTTTGAAGTTTACTCTAAAGCTCAGGAAAAATGGTTAGAGGTAAGTTCGGTCTCTAATTTTGAGTCGTATCAGGCAACAAGACTGAAGCTTCGATACAAAGAAGATGGCAATAAACAAACGCAATATGCACATACATTAAACGGCTCTGCGTTGGCTTTGCCTCGAATGGTTGCTGCTATTATGGAAAACTATCAAAATGCAGAAGGTATAGTTGTTCCCGAAGTTTTAAGACGCTATACGGGTTTCGATATTCTTAATTAATTTTATAATATTTTGTGATGAAAAACTTAACATTTTTTAGTTTAATCATTATTGCTTTTTTACTAAACTCTTGTCAAGAAAAAGGTTTGGCAGGAGATATTAAAGCTTTGGGAGATGCAGCGGATGAGAACTTAGAAAGTATCGAAGAAATTGATTATTCTCCAATGCAGAATATACAAAAAGAAGCTCAATCTTTGTCGAAAGATTTATCACCGTATTTCTCTTCATTAAATAAACCATCTAATAGAATCTTAGTTCAATTGATGGATGTTGAAAAAGCTCATCGTAAGATGGAAACAAATCCAGAGAGTTTGAAAAAAGATTTAATATACTCATGTCAACAAATAGATGCTTTGTACCACGAGTACAAAATTGATTCTTTAAGCGAGGAACAAGCACAAAAGTATCTTGATGATGAGAAAAAAGTGCTAGCGACTATACAAATTAAGATTGATTTAATGGAAAAGAAAATGGAGTATTTTGAACAGAGATACAAATATTTGATACCCAAAGCCCAATTTATTGTTGATAGTATAAAAGGAAGTTTTAAATAATCCTATTCTTTATAAACCCTTTTTAATAGTAACATGTTCATGGCGTTGGTTTCGAAATTATGGATATCTTTTTGATAAAATCGAATAATTTCATCGTAAAATAAAGGAACGACAGGAGCTTCAGAAATTAATATTTTATCCATCTTCTGATATATTATTCGACGTAAACTATCGCTATTTTCCAATAGTGCATTTTCATATAAATTATCGAATTGTTGATTCTCGAAATGAGTATAATTAGGACCATTTGGAGAAAAATTTTTGCTGTAAAATAAAGATAAATAATTCTCTGCATCTGGATAATCAGCAATCCAAGAACCTCTAAAGAAATCGAGTTTAGAACTTGCTACTTGATCTCTAAAAGTGGCTCCAGAACTAATATCAATACTGATTTTTAAACCAATATCCGTTAATTCGTGTTGAATGTATTCGCACAAATCGACATAATCGCTAGTCGTTGTAAGTTTAATTTCAGGAATATTTTGTGGATGTTCTTTCGATGCTAGATTTAGATAATATAAAGCAGAATCTTTATTGTAAATATAACCTTTCGTATTAGAATTATACGAGGGTAATCCTTTCGGAATAAACCCTTGTTCAGCAGGAGTCCCAATATTATTACGCAAGTAGCTTAACATCTTTTTTCGATTAAAACCAAAGTTAATAGCTTTTCTAATATTTTTATTTATGCCCTTATTATCCGACTTTATTAAGAAACCTAGGTATTCGGTATTTAAGTACGGAGCTTTATTCATCTTAATTTTATCATTGTATTTCTTCTGTAAACGACCAGAGCGAGTCAGCAATTCATCTTTATAGGAATTATGAATCCCCGAAATAAAATCAATCTCACCTTTGCTGAATTCTAAAAATTCAGATTGTTTATCAGAAATAAAACGAATAGCAATAGCTTCTAAATATGGTAGAGCTTGTCCATTATTATCTTTTTCGAAATAATTCTTATTTCTTCGTAAAACCAATTTTTCTCCCTCTCTCCACTTTTTAAGATAAAATGGGCCAGTCCCGATAGGATGATTGCGGAAACTCTTTCCGTAATGTTCAACAACTTCTTTTGGAACAACCGAGCAATAAGGCATGGTTAGGATTCCTAAAAAACCAGGGAAAGCTTGCTTCAATTGAATAATTAGTGTGCTATCGTTTACTGCAAGAATGCCTTTGTTTAGAGTGTCTTTGTTCAGATAATTCATCAGCCATGCTCCAGGAGAAGCGGTCTTTGGGTTAGATAAACGTTGAAGGCTATAT
>JAMOQL010000012.1 GCA_027064025.1 Bacteroidales bacterium | reverse complement strand
TACGTGCTAGCTGAAAACGTTCCTTAATGGATGTTTGTGTTCCTCTATTCCAAAAAATAGCAGCTATTTGTAAACAAATTAAAGCTAACAGAACCCAATAGGTATTAAACCACATTGCACCTTTTAAACCTGGACCAAAACCATTCATGTCGGAATATTGTAAAGAAGGATTGCCTGCAATGTAAAGCATATTACTTTCAATCTCTAATGCCCCCCAAATCATGTTAGATACAAAAACTACCAAGATAGAAATAAAGTATGCTATATATTTCTGATTGACAAGGACTTGAATCATTATCATAATTCCTGACCAAACCATTATCAAAGGTAACTTATTATAGATAAAATCTAACACATATAAATTGAGTTCTAAATGAGTGTATCCTTTTGCAAGTTGATAAATAACAGAAACCAAAACAAAAAAGAATTGCAAAATTGTAACCACCGATATTAACGAGAAAAACTTTGCAAATAACGAGTTAAAAGATGTATAAGTGGTTGAATCTATAACTTCATTAATTTTACTTTCTCTGTCGCGCCAAATTAGTTCACCACTAAAGAATACTAAAATTATGATAATAAATATAAATGTACTTCCGCTTATTGCGTCTAACATTTTGTAAGTTAGAGGGTAAGATTGTAATCCAAAAGCTTCGAATCCTCCATATAAAGTCGAAATTAAAAGGATTAAACTAAAAACAAAAAGAATTTTGAAGGTAACACTTTTAAAAATGCTTATAAAATTGGTATGAAAGAAACTTTTAAATTGCGTCCATTCGGTTTTTTTATTAAAAATTGGATGTAATTGAGGAAGACTAAAAATTAAGCCCTCTCTACTGTTATCTTCTTTTCTAATTTTTACTTTCTTATTTTTTTCTTGAAAAGAGAATCGAAAATACGAAAAACTAAGAATAATAAAACCTACAGAGACCCAGAGTATTCTATTCAATAATAATAAGCCCGAGAAGCTAGGACTTAATGTATTTTTTTCTATTACTGTAAAATATTTAGAATAAATGGAATAGGCTCGAATTCCAAACGAATCGGTTAACGCTGCAATAGTTTCGTTGTCTATATTACTGGTTAGAGTTCCTGCAATAATGTAGGCCATAATAATCAACAATACCCCAATAAATGAGATGGTTGTGCTACGCCACTTGTTGGCCATTGCGTATATAATTGTACCAGCAAAGAAAACGTTTGGTAAAATAAACAAGAAATAATTATTGATAAATGTTTCCAGGAAAAATGGACCAAATCTATCAGCATCTACAGTACCAAAAATTGGACCTAACCAAGTTCCAAGAATAACTCCAAGAAACACACCCAACATAGGAATGGTTCCTAAAATTAAGGCTGAAAAGAATCGGCCGAAAAAATATCCAGATTTAGTAAGCGGAGTAGAAAATAATATTTCATTAAAATTACTATTGTAATCTTTTAGAGCTGCATTGTTAAAAAATGCTGTGGCTATCAGCAAGCCAAACAAAGTCATAATGGTGCTAAACATAGTAATGACAGAAGGCGAGTTTTTGTATACATTTCCGATAGCCCCACCAATCTGAACAGAATTACTAACTGTAGCAGCAAAAACAAGCAAAGCGATTAACCCGAAAAAGATATATATCATCGGTCTTTTTAGGGCAGATTTTAATTCTGATATAAAGAATGTTTTAAACATATTTTCCCAATTTTTAGATTACACTAAAGAATGTGTGGTGTTAATTTTAGAGAAAAATACATCTTCGAGATTAGGTTTAACTAATTCAAAACCTTCGTTCGGATTACTCTCATTAAAAATATGAATTAAAGGCTTCCCACCTACCATTTTGTTCGAAATAATAGAATATTTAGAAGCGTACTCTTCCAACTCATCCCTTGCAACTACTTTTTGGTAAACCATTCCATGAAGTTCGTCTATAGCATTTTGTGGTGTTCCTTTGTAAACAATTTGCCCAGCATTCATAACAGCCATATTAGTACAAAGCTCTCGAACATCATCTACAATATGTGTTGATAGAATAACAATAACTTCTTTGCCCACATCGGCCAATAAATTGTAAAAACGATTCCTTTCCCCAGGATCTAAACCCGCAGTTGGTTCGTCAACAATTATTAAATTTGGATTCCCAATTAATGATTGTGCAATTCCTACACGTTGTTTCATCCCTCCAGAAAACCCTTTCACACTTTTATTTCTTTTATCGTAGAGATTAACTTTGTCTAATAAATATCGAACTAATTCTTTTCGTTCTTTATTATTAACAATACCTTTAAGAATAGCCAAATGATTGAGCAACTGCTCAGCCGTAATTTTTGAATATACACCAAATTCTTGAGGTAGATAACCTAAGGTTTTTCGTAACTCAGCAGGTTGATTTAAAATATCGATATTATTAAGCATAGCGGTGCCTTTATCAGCCTCTTGCAAGGTCGCTAAGGTTCGCATTAAAGTGGATTTTCCAGCTCCATTTGGTCCTAATAATCCAAACATTCCATTTTCTATTTCGATACTAACATTGTCGAGTGCTTTTACTCCATTAGCATAAGTTTTTGTAAGATTCGAGATAACTAATCTATTCATTGGTTTTGTATTTTTTTATGATTTTTGATGTAAGGCGATTAACCCACTTACTTTGTTACAAACATATAGTTATTTTTTGGTATATATATATATTAATAATTTTGACTCGTTATTTTATTATTTATAATCTCTTTAAATAAATTTCTTTCCTTACCTTTGTTCAAAATATTTAAAAATGCAAGTATTAATTATTTCGATTGTATTAGTTGGTGTTGCTGGAGTATTAATGGCAACAAGCATACTTTTTAACAAATTATTATTCAATAAAGAAGGTCGATTTCCGAACACATCTATAGGTCACAACCCTAACATGCAAAAGTTAGGAATTACTTGTGCAAAAGGTGATGCAGCAAAAGAATTTAGAAAATCCAGAGAGGTATTAGGCTCTTGCTCTACAAAAGGTGGTGGCTGTGCATGTGGATAGCATGACATTATATCTGAAAATAATATTTAATCTAAAAAGATGAATGATAGAAAAGCACAACTAAAAGCCATGTCTCGTCTTTTAGATATCATGGACGAATTACGTAAGAGTTGCCCTTGGGATAAGGAACAAACTTTCGAGTCGCTCCGAAAACTTACCATTGAAGAAACTTTCGAATTGGCAGATGCTATTACAGAATCTAACTCAAATGATATTAAAGAAGAGCTTGGCGATATATTATTGCACATTGTTTTTTATTCTAAATTAGGTTCTGAAATTAATAGTTTCGATTTTGCAGATGTTGCGAATGGGATTTGCGAAAAGCTAATTTATCGCCATCCGCATATATACGGCGACACCAAAGTTGTTGATGCAGAAGACGTTCTCGAAAATTGGGAAGCATTAAAACTTAAAGAGAAAAAAGATAAGAAAGTTTTAGAAGGTGTTCCAAAATCTTTGCCTGCATTAATTAAAGCCAATAGAATACAAGAAAAAGTAAAAGGTGTGGGTTTCGATTGGGATAAGAAAGAACAGGTTTGGGATAAAGTCGAAGAAGAACTCGAAGAGCTAAAGGTTGAGATGAAATTGGAAAATAATTTAAAAAAAACAGAAGCAGAGTTTGGAGATCTTTTATTCTCGATGATTAATGCCGCTCGTTTATATGGAATAGATCCAGAAATGGCTTTAGAACGGACCAACAAAAAATTCACCAAGCGTTTTAATTTCTTAGAAAAGAAAACTATCAGTAAAGGAAGATCTTTACACGATATGTCTTTAGAAGAAATGAATAAAATCTGGGAAGAGGCAAAACTAATGGATAATTAGCAAATGATAATAGATAAAATTTATAGAAAAAATAGAGAACTATTTATTTTAATTTTTCTTTTTACAAACTTTGTTACAGTACAAGCTCAAACTTCTGAAATACTTACCAAGGCACAAATTGATGGTAAATATTTCAAATCTTATTTAACAGATACAAAAAACATTATTATTTCGCCTACTCGATGGACGGGAAAAAAATGGATTACTGCAGGAGCAGTTATTGGTGGTACGGTTTTACTTTATCAATACGACAAAGATATTCAAGAGTATTTTCAAGCTAGACAAACGCCATTAGGCAAAGATATTTCGAAACATGTTTTTGAGCCGATGGGTAGTGGAGTTTATTCTTTACCAGCAATGGCATTATTTTACGGACAAGGCTTAATTTGGAAAAACGAAAGGTCTAAAAAAGTAGCCCTTATGGGAATTAAAGCATATCTATTATCTGGATTTTTAGTTACATTCTCAAAAATATTGTTTAATAGACACAGACCTTATCACGATAATCCTGCTAATCCACAAATCTGGGAAGGACCTTCACTCCCATTGTACAAATCATTTCCATCAGGTCATACGACCACAGTATTTGCAATTGCAGCAGTAGTTGCTACTGAATATAAAGAAACAATTTGGGTTCCTATTGTAAGTTATTCTTTGGCCGGATTGGCAGGTATATCTAGAATGTACTAAA
>JAMOQL010000011.1 GCA_027064025.1 Bacteroidales bacterium | reverse complement strand
AATGAAGAAACAATAATTAAATATTTAGTTCCGATGATAATAACATTGCTGTCTCGGGTAAATATACCCATAAGATGTGGTCCAAAGAAATAAAAGGTGATTGAAATAAGAATGGAAACTATAGATGACATTAATAGAGTAGATTTATAGCCTTTAGCAACTCGATCCATTTTCCCCGCTCCAATATTTTGACCCACAAATGTAGATAATGCTGCGGCAAAGTTCATGGCAGGTAAGGTGGCTAGAGCATCTAAACGAATTGCGACAGAATAAGCTGCTACAACATCGGTCCCGAAACCATTAACAATACCTAATACAGCGGTCATTCCTAAAGCAACAAAGGTGGCTTGTAAGCCTGACGGTAAGCCGATTTTTAGAGATTGAATATATAAGGATTTATCGAATTTAAAGTCTTTTATTCGGAACTGAATAATATTATTTTTCCATTTAAGATAGAAAATAGCAGAAAAGAAAGCTATAGCTTGACTAATAATAGTGGCATAAGCTGTGCCTTCTACTCCAAACCTGAGAATAACAATAAAAAATAGGTCTAAAAAAATATTTAATATTGTGGCTATAATCAAGAAATACAAGGGTGTTTTGGAGTCTCCTAAACCTCTTAATACAGCCGCTATTCCATTATATCCAAAAAAGAAAATTAAGCCCATAAGATATACTCTAAGGTATGCAACTGATTGAGACATTAATTCTTCGGGAAGTTGTATTAATTTGAAAACCTCTTTGGCAAATGCTATTCCAATAAAGCTGATTAATAAGGATACTGTTAATAGGAATATCATTAAAGTAGAATTAGTAAGTTTTACTTTTTCTATTTGTTTAGCTCCATAAAATTGCGATATCATAATTGTTGCTCCAGAGGCGACTCCAATTATCAAAGAAATTAGTAAAAATATTAAAGGGAACGAGGCTCCAACAGCAGCCAATGCTTGTTTCCCAAGATATTGACCAACTATGATGCTATCAACTAAATTATAGGCTTGTTGAAAAACATTACCAATAATCATAGGTAATGAGAATAAGAAAATCTGTTTGCTAACGCTTCCTTCTGTTAATTTGCTTTTCACCTCGCAAAGTAAAGCATAAAATTTTAGTAATATGAATGGATTTTTTATTTGTTTTTTCGTAGCATTCCAATACCTACAGAAAGTAAAATTAATAGACTAATGAATTTGGATACTCGACCGATAAAGTCCCCATTTATGGAAAAATAGGTTAAGTCAGAATTTAGGTTTATTGTTCCGTTTAATGCATCTGCTTCCCAATATTTAGTTTGCTTTTCTATTTCTCCTTTTTGATTGATAATAGCAGAAATACCTGTATTGGCACAACGTGCAATACTTCTTCGGTTTTCGATGGCTCTTAATTTAGCAAAACTTAAATGTTGATGATATCCGGGTGTATCTCCCCACCAAGCATCGTTGGTGATAATAAATAGAGCATTGGCTCCTCTGCGGATATATCCTGTTACAAAATCGCCGTATATAGATTCGTAACAAATTACAGGTCCTATTCTGGCTTGGTTTTTAGAGTTATAGAAAATACCTCTTTCTTCTTGTTTTCCAAGATTTCCTGTTGTGCCACCTAAGTCAATAATATAGTCTTTAAAGAGATTGAAGAATGCAGGATATGGAGTCATCTCAACACCTATTACCAACATCGATTTATGATATTTTTGAAGGCTATCGCTGCTATTTATTTGTAAAGCGGTGTTAAATACATCGTATTGTAATTGTGTTTGTGGAGGATAAGCTCTAGAAGTAGCTGAAGAGCTCCCATCTTCATACAAATAACGAGTGGTCGCTCCGGTAATAAGACTCGATTTAGGGTAAGATTTCATAAACTCTTTTATTCGAAGAATACTAGCTGATTCGTCAAAATTATTTTCCCAAACTCGATCAATTGCTGTTTCTGGAAATACAAAAAAATCGGCTTTGGAATTGCTTTTAGTTTCAATTAAATTAAGCATTTTATTCAATTGTTCTTGCTGACTCATTCCGCCAAATTTATCGTTGTATGGGTCGATATTAGGTTGAATTAACGAAACAGAAATCGGATTCTTTTTTTCATGATAATTATTTAATATCAGCTGTGAAACAACGATAGGACCGGCGATGATTAATAGTAGTAAAATGGTGAAGGTATATTGTCCAAAAATGGTTTTGTATTTAACAATATGTATAATAAAATTAAATAACAATACATTCACTAACAGTACCCATAGGCTACCGCCTAAAGCTCCCGTATATTCGTACCATTGAATTAGGCCTGTATTGTTGGCAAAGCCATTTCCAAGAACCAACCATACCCAAGAGATTTCACCATTGATATAAATATTTTCGAAAGCTAACCAAAGAAATATTAAGGCTGAATATCCAGTATGGATTCCTGCCCGTCGTTTAATAATATGAAAAATCCAAAATAAAATGGCATACCACAATGAGTTTAATACTACAGCAGTAATACCTCCAAATAGAGTGGAGTTGGATACCCACCAAGTAGAAATGAGATTCCATGTAAAAAAGCTTATGTAGGCATAATAGAATACGTTGATTGATTTTAATTCGCTTCGCTTTTGATAAATCTCTTCTTCTACAAAAAGAAGAGGGATAAAGGCAAAAAGTAGACTCCAGCCCATTCCCCATTGGGTCCAAGCTAAGCTAAATAAAATACCAGATAGAATAGAAAATAAAATCTTTCGTTTCATACTCTCTTAAATTTATTAATATTCTGTTTTAGATTCCGATTCGTCCCATTTTCTGAAAGCAACAATGGCTTCATCTTTTAGAAGTTGTTTAAATTTTACATTTCGCTGAGCGATAGGGCGTTCAATTTCTTCGTAAATAAATCGATCATCAAAATTAATATCTGCGGCATCTTGTTTATCGTTGCCATAAAAAACGGTTTTTATACCAGACCAGTATATGGCTCCAAGGCACATGGGACAAGGCTCGCATGAAGTATAAATCTGGCAATCCGATAAATCGAATGTATTTAATAGTTTAGAAGCCTTTCTGATGGCATTGACTTCTGCATGGGCGGTAGGGTCGTTATCGTTGGTTACACTATTGGCTGCTTCGGCAATAATTTTACCTTCTTTTACAATAACAGCTCCAAAAGGGCCGCCGCCGTTATCTATGTTATTTACAGAAAGTTGTATAGCTTTCCTCATTAATTTATTGTTGTCGCACATAATTGTTTTATAAAAAAATCAAAAGTACGATTTCTAAACGAAATTTGAATTCTATTTGAGAAATTTCAAGATTAATAAAGTAATATTTTTAAGCTACTTATTTTTCGATAATGAAATCGGTGTATATCGGATAGTGATCGGAAGCGTTAAATTTTAAACGTTGATAATTAGTTGATCTTAAAGTGCCTGAATATAAAATATAATCGATTCTAAATGATGGAAATGAACCTTTGTAAGTATTACTAAAGCCTCGACCATTTTCGATAAAAGCATCAGATAAGTATTGTGATATTTGGTGATAGGTATATGAATTTGGAGTGTCGTTGAAATCCCCCATAACTATTGTAGGATAGGGGCTTGCATTTATTATTGAGGCTATCTTTTCGGCTTGGTATGATCGTTTAATAAGTGCGTGTTTTAAGCGTTCGATTAAGCCAGGCACTTTATCAATATCTGTTTTATTGTCTTTTAAATCTTCGACCAATTCATAATCGTTGGCCTGAAATCGGTATGATTCTAAATGATTACTAAATACTCTGATTAGGGTTCCTTTTTTAACTTCTATATCGCAGTATAAAGCCATATTTGTGGTGTTTGGAAAAGAAACTAGTTGTGAAGATTTAATAGGGAATTTACTAAAAATCGCTTGTCCAAAATGCGAAAATCCATGTAAAAATTTGGCATCTGTTACGTAATAGTAGGGCATATTTAATGCAATAGAAACTGAGTCGATAGGAAATTTTCTATTATCATAATAAAATTCTTGGAATGCAATAATATCAGGTTTTTGTTCCTTAATAAAGGACAGCATATTCGATTTAATTTCTTGATTGTTTTTCCAATTATATAAGTCGAATAGTTTTACATTGTACGACATAACCCTAAAATCGGCAGAGGTATCATCAATAGTATTAAATTGTATCCATGCTGTTAGATTATTCCATCCTAGCAGGATAATAAGAATATTAAAAGTCAACCATTTATATTTCTTTAGGATAAGCAAAAGGATGCTTAATAATAAGAATCCAGATAGAAAATAGGAGTAGGCCATGCCTGCAAGAGCGATTATAAGACTTAGGCTTGGCGAAAAGAATTTGGCAGAATAAGATAGCCCTAATCCGAGAGCTAATAAAAAATTTAGAATAAATATTATTTTAATAAGCTGTTTTCGCATTAAACAAAGATATGGTTTTTATTTTTGCAGTATCTTAAAAGTTCTTTTCTATTTTCTTATAACCTTTGAATAAAACATTTATACCAAATATATTATGATATGTCGTATAAAATGATTATCTTTATGTATGTCACATCCATCCCAAATACAGATAAAAGAGCAAGTAGAATACTT
>JAMOQL010000010.1 GCA_027064025.1 Bacteroidales bacterium | reverse complement strand
CCAGATACAGCGGCTCTAATAGCCAATGATATTGCGAATTTGTTGGATACGACTATGAATTATTTGCAAAAAACTCGTTCAGAAAAAGCATTCCAAATAGTTAAAAAAGAATATCAAAAGTTACAAAGCCAAATTAATTTTCTTAATGATTCGTTAACTAGTTTGAGATCTCTTGGCGTTAACGATTATAAATCGCAATCTGAAGTTTTTAATCAAGCTCTAGCGCAAGCTATTCTTAAAAATAATTCAAAGGCTGTAAAAGCATTAGAAAATAAAATTAATACTCTTTCCGAATATGGAAGTTCTTATATTCAAATTTCTAATTACTTGGAATTCCAGACCGAACAATTGAGTATATTACACTCGAAATATGCAGAGGCAAAAGTAGATGTAGAACAAAACTTACCTCACAAATTTATTGTATCTAAGGCTTTTGCCGCAGAAAAGCCTACCTACCCAATTCGTTGGCTAATTGTTTTACTTGGTGTTTTTTCGACTCTTTTTCTGCTTACTTTTATTTTATTAATTTTTGAAAAATAAATAATAATGGAATCTTTTTGGAATAGTTCAAATTTACTTAAGATATTTATTAAATGGAAATGGCATATTATTGCAATTACCTTAATAGGGATGGTTGTAATTGGGGGTGCTACTTATTTAATAAAACCAAAATTCAAATCCTATGCTATTGTTTATCCTGTTAATCTAGGAACTTTTTCTGAAGAGAGTTTTTCTGAGCAAATGATTCAGATTTTACAATCTAGAGAAATTACCGATAATATTATGCGGAAATATAATTTATCGGAGCATTATGGTGTAGATTCTACATATAAACATTTTCAGTCTACTATGTATTATTTATATAGCGAGAATGTATCTATTTCTAAAACTGAATACGAATCTGTAGAAATTGATGTATTGGATACAGACCCTAAAATGGCAAAAAATATTACCAATTCGATTATAGAATTTTATAATCAGAAAGTGAGAGAAATGCATCGGCTTAAATTAAAAGAGATGATGGTTTTAAATGAAAAGCACACTCAGAAATGGGAAGGGGTTAAAGATAGTTTGCAAAACCGAATACATGTGTTGAATAATCAATATGGTATTTTGGATTTCGAATCGCAAGTACAGAAATTAACAGAAGGTATTTATCGTTCTAATGGTAATAAAAGTTTAATTAAAAAGGCAGAAGCCCAATTAAATAATATTAAAAAGTACGGAGCCGAATTTACTTTCTTAAACGAAAAATATTGGAAGAGTTTAGAATTGTTTTTTCAATACAAATTGGCTCTAGAACAACAAAAAATTGAATACAAAAAAGAAATTACTTATGCTAATATTGTAACTAGACCGTACGCTTCCGATAACAAATATTCACCCAAAAGAATACCTATTACCTTACTAGGTGGTTTATCTATTTTTGCATTAGTTATTTTAGTTATTGCGTTTATCGAGAACAAAAGACATAACATTTAATCCTTTTTAAATGTTTAAAAACAAAACATTTATAGTTTATCTAAGTGCAATCTTGTTTGTTTTAAGCAATGCACTATTTGTTATCAATGAAAATTATTTTTTCAATGCCTTACCTTTTGTTCTTGTCATTGTGTTTATGGCCTTATTTTCTTTGGACAAGCTTTTGTATCTTATTATATTTATTACCCCACTATCTATATCTATAAGGGAGCTAATCCCTGGTATTTCGAACGATATTAGTTTACCCGTAGAACCCATATTATTTGGGGTCTTATTGATTTTTATTTTTAAATTAGTTTTTGAAAAATCTTTTGATAAACGCATCTTATATCACCCTGTTTCAATAGCAATATATATTAATACGATATGGATTCTTATTACCTCATTAACAAGTTCAATGCCTATTGTATCGTTAAAATTCTTTTTATCACGTTTATGGTTTTTAGCAGCCTATTATTTCTTAGCCACACATTTATTTAAAGAAAAAAAGAATATTTATAGATATATTTGGCTGTATATAGTGAGTTTTATTTTTGTTATTTTCTATACCTTATACCAACATAGTAAATTTGGATTTTTCGACCAGAAAGCTGCTAATTTTGTTGTTAGTCCTATATTGCCAGACCATACATCTTATGCTGCAATAATGGCGATGCTTATCCCTTTTATTATTGGAGTTATTAGTTTAGCTAGATATTCAAAGGTTAAAAAAACATGGATATTTATTGTATTATCAATATTTATTACGGGTATTGTATTTTCTTATACTAGAGCAGCATGGGTAAGTTTAGCAGGTACCTTTGGAGTTTATCTAATAATGTTGTTTCGAATTAAGTTTAAAGTTGTTTTGCTTACATCATTAGTATTAATAGGCTTGTTTTTTAGTTTTCAAACACAAATATTAATTTTACTAGAACATAATAATCAAGATTCTGGTGATAATTTTACAGAGCATATAGAATCTATGTCAAATATTTCTACCGATGCTTCTAATTTAGAGAGACTTAATCGGTGGAGTTGTGCGTATAGAATGTTCAAGGATAAACCGATCCTTGGTTTTGGACCTGCAACTTATATGTTTAATTACGCACCCTATCAACTGTCTTCAGAAAAAACCATTATTAGTACTAATTCTGGAGACGTTGGAAATGCACATAGTGAGTATTTGGGACCTCTAGCAGAATCTGGCTTATTTGGACTTTTAAGTATATTATTAGTGGTAATATTAACTAGTTATACTGCGTTACAATTATATTCTCATCACTCAAACCACGAAATACGATTGTTAGCAATGCTCATGTTTTTAGGCTTACTCACTTATTACCTTCATGGATTTCTAAATAATTTCTTAGATTTAGAAAAAACCTCTGCTCTTTTCTGGGGATTTACGGCTGTAATAGTAGCATTAGATGTTTATCATAAAGATGATATTAGTGTCTAAAACAATCGACTATACTAAAATATTCTCTCCCTGCAACAACCTTTGTCAAAATGATATTGATAATGAATATTGTATCTCTTGTTTTAGAACTCTAACAAAAACAAGAACTTGGTGAAAGTTTTTTCAGCAAAAAAAGAACTTATAATAAGCAATCTGCCTAAAAGAATTTAGAACTGGTAAAGTTTATCAGTAGATTTTGGTTTTTATAACTTAAGTCATTCAATTATTTCTTGTTATTCTAAGTTATAGCATTTATATCTATTTATATAGATAAATTATTATTAAAATTCATCATTTTTTTGTATTATTACAAGAGCATAACCAAACTAAATATTAATATACAGAATAAGTATTTGTATTAATATAATATTAATTACAAAGCTTAGGCTTAATAAAAATCTACTATGAATTTTGAATTAAACGAAGAACAACAGCTTATTCGTAGCACAGTCAGAGACTTTGCCGAACGTGAAATAAAACCGCTAGCAAAAGAATTGGATGAAAAAGCTCAGTTCTCGGTCGAGTTGACCAAGAAAATGGGAGAAATGGGTTTATTTGGAATGTATTTACCCGAACAATATGGAGGTGGAGGAATGGATACTCTTTCGTATATAATTGCTGTAGAAGAATTGGCAAGAATTGATAGCTCACAAGCAGCAACCCTAGCAGCACATAATTCTTTAGGAATTGGACCAATTTACTATTTCGGTAGCGAAGAACAAAAACAAAAATATTTACCAAAATTATCTACAGGCGAGCACCTTTGGGGCTTCGGCTTAACAGAGCCAGATGCAGGATCCGATTCTAGAGGAACTAAAACTAAAGCTGTTAAACATGGCGATAAGTTCATTATTAACGGATCTAAAATATTTATCACTAATGCTGCTTCTGAATTAGCTATGGGTTCTGCTGTACAAACTGTTTCGGGAGAAGATGCAAAGGGAAGACCGATATTTACAACTTTTCTTGTAGATAGAGATACAAAAGGTTATTCTGCAGTACCTATGCACGGGAAAATGATGTGGAGAGCTTCCGATACAGCAGAACTTTACTTTGATGACATGGAAGTACCAGAAGAGTTTATTCTTGGTGAAGTTGGTCAGGGTTCTAAGATAATGTTGCAAACATTGGATAACGGTAGGTTGTCAATTGCAGCTATGGGTCTAGGTCTAGCACAAGGTGCTTTTGAGCTTGCAATTAGATATGCTCACGAAAGAAAACAATTTGGCAAAACTATTTATAGCTTCCAAAATACAGGTTTCAGAATGGCCGAGGCCGCTACTAAAATTGAGATGGCTCGAAATCTATTATACAAAGCTTGTTGGCTTAAAGATAATAAAAAACCTTTTGCAAAAGAAGCGGCCATGTCTAAATACATTTGTTCTGAGATTGCAAAAGAAGTAGCTGATTTAGGGGTACAAATTCATGGTGGTTATGGTTTAATGAAAGATTACGATATTGAGCGATTTTATCGTGATCAGAGATTATTGCAGATTGGAGAAGGAACTTCTGAGATTCAGAAGTTGGTGATTGCAAGGTATCTTGCAGATGAGTATATAGTTTAATCTCAATCAACGGAAAATTGATTTTCTAGATGATTGGGTCGAGTAAATAAAATTATTCTTATCATACCTCATAGACCCAAGCCCTATCGATAATAGTTTATTATTAATGCATTCTTTTAAATAAGGGTGCATTTTTTCTTGACCTAGATCTCCTATAGATT
>JAMOQL010000009.1 GCA_027064025.1 Bacteroidales bacterium | reverse complement strand
GCTTAGTTTTTTCCAATTAGATGATCCTGTATTATCTAAAGTTAGAGACGAAATAATTGATATTGATGTCAATAATTTGACTCCCATGCAAGCTTTAAATAAACTTAATGAGATTCAGAAACTGATAAAGTAATATTATTGCTAACTTTGATACAATTTAATTAACAATAGATGTCTCGATTAATGTCTTTTTGGCTTTTTATTTTGTTTATCATTGCTTGGAATTTTTCATTTTCTCAGAATGTTAGATCAATAACTCGTTTCGAGACAGCAGCCGTTTCGTATTACCAGCCTCAAGACCAATATTTGTTCTTAGGTGATATTAATTTTGAGCAAAGTCTTTTATACAATAGAAGATATAATTCCACTGACAAAGAAGTTGAATCTTATTTTTATCAATCTATTTATTTTAAAGATAGTGTAGCAGGTTTTAAATACTTGGGATTTGAGTTTAATTTATTGCGAGAGCCGTTTGAGGATAGTCCAGGTTTAAATTATTTTAGAAAATGGAATAGGATTAGAATTGGTGGAGCGTTAAGTGTTGAGTATAATCCACATAAAGCTTTTCCTGATGATTATTTTGATTACTTGAATGGAGATATTTTTATAAAGTTTTTTCATATTCGAAAATCTGCTCGAGGAGATAGAACTACAAAAAGTACCCGAGGATCTTGGGGCTTTTATGCGGATGGAGAATTTTTAGGCAGAGTGTATATCGATGCGTATTATAAAGCTTTTTCATATTTGTGGATTCATACTCGATATAAGAAAGAATCGATCACTAACGATAAGAAAATAGCCATTATTTTAGAATTTGAGTTGAATAAGTATGGCTACAAAAAAAATAAAGTAGAATTTACAAAAGATACTTACAATGGAATAACCCTTTTTGTAGGTCCAGAATATAACGCCAATAAATTATCGTACTCAATAAATTTAGGATTCAAAATGGATTTTAGAAATCATTAATCCTATTCGGTATATTTAATTTTCCTGTACTTGCACTGGGTTAATAAATTTTGTCCTTATCATGTATTATAGACTCTGCTTAGAGGATATAGATTATTTATTTGAGAGATATATGTACAAAGCAATACGCCTACTTACAATATCTTTTTAGAAGTTCTTGATTCTATCATAGCGGGACATAGCAAGTCAAACTATGTTATTTACAATATTAGTTGATGACTAATTATTAAGCCATAAAAAAGCGTCTCAAATAAATTTTGAAACGCTTTTTTTTATTTTGATAGATGCATAAAGCAACTATAATATTATTTTTTAGCTTTTTTATCTTTCTTTTCTCCTTTTGGATGCTTGATTGTATCGTAAGCCACAGGAGTTGCAATAAATAACGATGAGTATGTACCAACAACAACACCAATAAGTAAAGCAAAGATAAATCCTCTAATTACCTCACCACCAAAAATGAAGATGGATAATAATACGAAGAAGGTACTTAATGAAGTACTAAATGTACGAGATAAAGTACTATTTAATGCTCTATCGTAAAGACTTACTCTATCTTCTTTTGGATGTAATCCTAAGAACTCTCTAATTCTGTCGAACACAACCACAGTATCGTTTATCGAATAACCAACTACGGTCAGAATTGCGGCAATAAATGCTTGGTCGATAGTTAACGAGAAGGGTAAGAATCCATATAAGATAGAGAACAAACCGAGTACAATTAAAACATCATGAGCAAGTGCAACAAGGGCACCTAATCCAAATTGCCAGTTTTTAAATCGCAATAAGATGTATAAGAAAATCCCAATTAACGAGAATATGATAGCCCAGAATGCAGCTACTTTAATATCGTCAGCAATAGTTGGTCCTACTTTCTGAGAACTCATTTTATAATTATTGGAAAAGTCTTCATAAGTAACATTTTCACCTAAGAAGGTTTTCAATCCTTCGTACATTTTTGTTTCTACAATATCATCAGCATCAGAAGCCTCACTATCAATCATAAATTTTGTAGAAATTTTTACCTGATTATCATTACCAAAAGTTTTAACTTCTGGAGCATCGTTATCGAAAGACAATTTAAGTGATTTTGAAACATCGCTAGTATTAACTGGTTCGTGGAATCTTATCACATAAGTTCGTCCTCCTTTAAAGTCGATACCTAAGTCAAGACCTTTGGTAAATAAGGAAACTAAACCAGCAATAATTATAATACCCGAAATAGCATAGAATAATTTTCTTTTTTCAACGAAAGCAATATTGGCTTTTTTAAATGCATTTTCAGTAATTTTTGTAGAGAAAGAAATGCTTTTGTTTTTAGCTAACCAAGCAATAAATATTAAACGAGTAATAAATATTGCAGCAAATAAGGAAGTTAAAATACCAATGATTAAGGTTGTGGCAAAACCTTTAATAGGTCCTGTTCCGAAAACAAATAATACCACTCCTGTTAATAAGGTAGTAACGTTGGCATCTATAATAGATGAGTAAGCGTTTTTGTATCCATCGGTTATAGATAATTTAAGACCTTTGCCAGCTGATATTTCTTCTTTAATTCTTTCGAAGATTAGTACGTTTGCATCGACCGACATACCAATAGTAAGAACAATACCAGCAATACCAGGTAAGGTTAACACAGCTCCTAAACTAGCTAATACACCAATAATAAAGAAGATATTTGCTACCAATGCAATATCGGCAACAATACCAGCTTTGCTATAATAGAAATACATGTAAAGTAAAATAACAATAAAAGCAATAATAAACGATAATATACCAGAATTAATAGCTTCTTGACCTAAAGATGGTCCAACAATAGCTTCTTCGATAATATGTGCTGGAGCAGGTAGTTTACCCGATTTTAGAATATTTGCAAGGTCGGTAGCTTCTTCAAGAGAAAAGCCTCCTGTTATTGATGAACGACCACCTTTAATCTCTCCGTTTACATTAGGAAAAGAATATACATAGTTGTCTAGAACAATAGCAATTTGTCTTCCAACATTTTCTTTAGTCAAACGAGCCCAAACTTTAGCCCCTTTACTGTTCATACTCATAGAAACTTCTGCTTGTGCTTTGTTTTGTCCAAATTCTTGACGAGCATCTGTAACAACATCGCCTTCAAGTGGTGCTCTACCATCACGAGTAGTTATTTTAGCAGCAATTAATTCGTATAATTCTTTAGAACCTTTTAGAGGTTTTACAGACCAGAAGAATTTTAAATCTTTTGGTAAAACAGCTTTAACTTGTTTAAGAGATAAGTAATCGTTAACAATTGAAGTATCTTTAAAATGAGAGAAACCTATAGAAGCAGATTCTACAGGATTGTTTTGTCTATCCAAATTTGGATAAAGCACAGACCATAAAGGATTGTTTTTTCTTTGTTGCTCAGCTGTTTGAATAGAGTCGCTTACCGAACCTTTACCAGTTGCTTTGTCTAATAAAGCATTGGTAAGACTTTCTGAATTTGCAGTATCTGCAAGGTTCTCAGCAATAGCACCAGTGGTATCTGGTTTTGCGGTTTCATTAATAACTTCTGCTGTAGCAGTTGTATCTGTTGACTCCTCGTTACCTTTTTCTTCTTGTAAGGCTAAATTTCTAATTACATTATTAGCATCACTCATGGCGCCAATAATTTCATTAAATTTATAAGTTTCCCAGAATTCTAACTGAGCAGTTCCTTGTAAAAGTTTTCTAACACGTTCAGGATCTTTAACACCAGGAAGTTCGACTAAGATACGTCCTGCAGTTTCTAATCGTTGAATATTAGGTTGGGCAACCCCAAAACGGTCGATACGAGATCTTAAGATTTGGAAAGAGTTATCAATAGCAGCTTGAGTTTCTTCGTGTAGTACTTTTAGAACATCCTCATCAGTAGAGTTGTATTTAATCTTTTCTCTTAAATCAGGGGTGTTAAACACAGATGCTAAATTAGCATTAGGATTTACTTCTTTAAAAGATTGACCAAATAAAGCAACAAAGTCTTCTTGACTATCTTTTTGTTTTTCTTTTGCTAAAGCAATAGCTTTTACAAATGTTGCATCCTTACTATAATTAGAAAGCGCTTTGATAACATCAATAACAGAAATTTCTAATGTTACGTTCATACCACCTTTTAAGTCCAAACCAAGATTAATTTCTTTTTGTTGACAATCTTTGTAGGTATAACCTAAAACAGGATAAACTTCAGTATTTGCAATTGAATCTAAATACTGTTTTTCTTTAACTGGATTACCAGCACCAAAATCCTCTGCGTCCGATCTTACATCGTTTGCAATAAAAGTAAATGATAACTGATAAAGACTTACTATTGCTAATAGTATTGCTAAAATCTTAATAGCTCCTTTGTTTTGCATTTGTTATGTATTATTTATTAATAGTTTTTGCACATTTTTTAGAATCTGCAAATATATATGTTTTTAGCAAAAAAACTTAAGTAAGTTTCGTTTAATTTCTATTTAAGGCGTATATCATACAAATATTTAGACCAATCTTTTGAATTTAATCTATGAGATGTATTTATATTGTAATAATTTAAGATATCCGATAACATGTACTTGGAAGGATAAAAAATAGATAAATAAAATAATTTTTGTTGAACTTTTTATTAAAATATATATTTTATCAACTTAAAAGATATACTTTTGTAAGCGTAATGGTTTTCTATTTATCTTAATGTAATTTATTTAAGATTAGGAAATTAAAAGGGAATTAGGTGTAAATCCTAAACAGTTCCCGCTGCTGTAAGTTTCATTCCGTTTGTATGGAATAGATTTAGAACATATCACGCCACTGTCATTTTTTTCTATTGATGGGAAGGCTGTTCTAAACGAAATAAGTCAGAAGACCTGCCAATACAATTATTCTATTAGCTTTCGGGAGAAAAGGCTTGGGAATTTCAGACCAAATATCTAGATATTCTCTATCTTTTATTCAGAAAGTTTAATTTTTAATCGGCTAGGGCATTCCATTTTAATGTGTTCTATTGTGAATTATCGCAAAGTAATCTGTTTTTGTTCAGATAACAAATTGGAATCTATAGAAGATTAAAAATAATTTTTTAAAGTGATACATAAGTATCCTTATTATTAATTATCTCAATTAGGGATTAAACTTTTTTAAATGAAAAAAATTTTACTTTTAACCAAATTGTTCCTATTAGGGGCTGTGGTGAGCGTAAATGCTCAAATTAATTTCGACGAGTTGTTAATGCCAACTTATAAGAATGGCTCTAATGGAGCAGGTGGATTCATTAGTGGTGAGGCTACTTTTGTAAACTATTACAATGAAGCTTATAGCTCTTGGGCTGGCTTTGCTGTATCTAAGGCATCAGATGTAAACACATCGGGAATAGCCAATCAGTATTCATCTGTAGCAGGAGGAGGAGCCAGCGATGAGAATTTTATGCTGGGTTATATAAGCTCTTATTCAGGAACAACTTATATTAAGTTATCTACAGCCCAAACAGTAACAGCAATGAGTGTAACCAATTCGACATACGCACATCATTCTATGCGTGATGGCGATGCTTATGCAAAGAAATTTGGAGGAGCAACAGGCGACGATCCTGATTATTTTTTATTATCTGTAAAAGGTTATAACAACGAAGTTTACACCGATTCTACAGGATTTTATTTAGCAGATTTTCAGAATTCTGACAATTCGCAAGATTATATTCTTGATACATGGCAAACCATGCTTCTATCTTCTTTAGGAACGGTTGATAGTTTAGTTTTTGAGCTGACATCTTCTGATAATGGTACTTGGGGAATGAATACACCAGCTTATTTTTGTATGGATGATTTAATGCTTGAATCTGGCTTTCAGAATTTCTCTGAGTATGATTTTGACTATTGGAATGGTGAAGATTTAACAGGTAACTTTACGAGTGGTGTTGGAGAATTCGGTAATACATTTACTCCTAGTACTTACGGCGGTTACTGGACAGGATTTTCGTATTCAAGAAAAACAGATAATTTAACTTCTGGTTATATCAATCAATATTCTGCAATTACGGGATCTGGTAATAACGGATCGGAAAATTATGTAGTAGGAAATGGAATACCAGGTTTAAAATTTGATGCTGCTACATATGTTAGCGATATTATTGTAACTAATTCTACCTATGCTTACAATTCTATGCGAGATGGTGATGCTTTTGCAAAGCAATTTGGTGGAGCAACAGGCGATGACCCAGATTATTTTTTATTGTCTGTAAAAGGTTATAACAATAATGTTTATACAGATTCTGTAGGTTTTTATTTAGCCGATTTTACCGATGTAAATAATGCAAACGATTATATTTTAGATACTTGGGCTTCTGTTAATTTAATCAGTTTGGGGATGGTAGATAGTTTAAGTTTCTCTTTAACATCTTCCGATAATGGAACTTGGGGAATGAATACACCAGCGTATTTCTGTATGGATGATATTACATATAGTGCGACAGCAATTACTGAGCTTTCAAATTCAAATGTTTCTGTATATCCAAATCCAGCCAATGATTTTGTTATACTTAAAGGAACAGATATTACAGAAGTTTCAATTTCTGATTTGTCGGGAAAAGTAGTGTTGAGTAAGAATTTAAATTCTTCGACGGCTCAAATAGATTTATCTTATTTCGAATCAGGAATTTATATTATTTCTGTAAAAAATCACGAATCGGTTTATACTCAGAAATTGATTAAAGAATAAGTATTTGTAAAAGTGTCTAGAGGATTTTGATTTGTCAGATGAACTTTGTGTTAACAATATTAGTTAGTTGATTCTTTGGGAAAGGTTTTAGACAAATTCAAATATTTTCTAGACGCATTTATATTCTTTGCAAGAATTGTCTTCGTATATTTTAAGGTTTAAGAGAGATTAAAAATGAGAATTTTATTTTTTGTAATATTAATAATATTAAATTGTTCGCTTTTTGCTCAATATGCACCACAAGCCGATGTTCTAGGAACTACAGCTATTTCTAAGGATAGTTCTATTATTGTTTCGTGGGCCACTGCTTATCAAAATTACAATGTAGGAACAGAGGTAGATATCACATGGCAAACTCCAGAAAAAGCTTTGGGGGCAGCTCAAGGAACATCTGGCGATATTGTTTGTTTGGGCAGAGGAGGAACTATTACTTTTAGTTTCGACACATTAATTGTTAATGGAGAAGGTCCTGATTTTACGACTTTTGAAAATGCACTAAGCCATACTTTTTTGGAGTTAGGTTGGGTAGAGGTTTCGATGGACGGTATTAATTTTGAACGTTTCCCAAACCATTCGCATACAGTAAGTCCTATTTCTGCTTTCGGAAATGTCGATCCAACAAAAATAAATGGCTATTGTAGTAAATACCTGCAAGGTTTTGGGACTCCATTCGATTTGGATAGTGTTAGTTTAGATACGATCCGTTTTGTACGTCTTATAGATATTGTTGGTGATGGCAATTCGTACGATTCCGAGTCACATCCAATTTACGACCCCTATGCTACAACAGGAAGTGCAGGTTTAGATATTGATGCCATTGGCGTTATTAATGCAGGAACAATGAAGGAGAGTATTTCAGAAATAGCTCCATTAGATTTTAGAATATACCCCAATCCAGCCAAAGATTTTTTAATAATTGAGGGTATTACAAATCAATCGATTAAAATTTTTGACCTCAGAGGACGAGTAGTGAAGCAGATTGTTATATCGGGTGGAGTCAAGCTATCTCAACCCATCAATATTTCTAATTTAGAACAAGGCATCTATTTCCTAAAACTTGAAACAAAACAAGCAAATATTTCTAAGAAACTAATTATTAAAAGATAAAATGGATGTCTCATTAAAACGTCATTACGAACGAAGTGAAGTAATCACTTTTGTTTTAAAAGGAGAGATTGCTATGGATATTTATCCTAGCAATGGCGTTTTAATTTATTTCCTGTTATTAAAGAAGCTTAAAAGAATTGGTTTTTTATTATTTATGTTTTTATTTTTCATTTCTAAATCTCAAAGCATAAGCGAAGACACCTTAAAAATTCATGAGGTTCAAATATCTGCAAAACGACCTATTGACGAAATTGGGATAGTAATAACAAAAATAGACTCGACTATTTTAAAAGTGTCGGAATCAGAAAATCTATCCGAATTATTATCGGAAAACACGACTGTATTTGTAAAATCGGAAGGGCGTGGGGCTTTAGCAACCGTTTCTTTTAGAGGTACATCGGCCTCTCATACCGATGTGTTATGGAACGGGATGTCTGTAAAATCGCCTATGCTAGGAGAAGTAGATTTCTCACAAATTCCTATTTTTTTTGTTGACGACTTGTCGCTGTTACATGGAGGCGCATCTATTCAGTCGGGTTCGGGAGCCTTAGGAGGCTCTATCCAGATTGATAATAAACCCGATTGGAATAATAAATTTGGATTGAAATTTAAACAGGGCTTAGGCTCGTATTCTACTTTTAACGATTATTTACAAATTGATTTAGGTAATAAAAAAATACAGTCGAAAACGCGATTATTTTATAATTATTCAAAAAATGATTTTGAATTTATCAATAAAAATATTGCAGATATAGACCCCAATACAGGAGCATATATTTATCCTATTCAAAAAAATACAAATGCTAATTATTTGCAATATGGTTTGCTACAAGAATTTTATGTTCGCTTTGCTCAGAAGTATGCTTTGTCGGTCAAATATTGGAAGCAAAATAGCGATAGGGCTTTACCAAGGTTAAATACATATGAGGGCGACGATTATTCAAATATATCGAATCAGAACGAAAAATCGCATCGGACAATTGCAGATTTATCTCGCTTCGGAAAAAAATCTAAACTTAGTGTTAGCTCGGGTATTAACTTTACTAATATGGAATATTTGATGCAGAATTATATTTCTGGCAAAGGCTATCAAACCATCATCTTTTCAGAGAGCCAATCGAAATCGTTGTACAATAAGATGGCTTATAGTTATCAGTTGTTCAAGAGTACTAAAATAGAAGTGAATTATGAGCTCAATTATCACGATGTGTTTTCTAATGATACAGTTAAAAAAGAGGGTTACCAGCAAGATAGATTAGAGCATCTCTTATTTCTTTCGTGGAATCAGGAAATTACAAATCGCTGGTCTTCAACTTTTATGTTACGTCAAAATTTTATCGATAATAATACCGTTCCACCAATTCCGTATTTGGGGTTAGATTATTTAATATCAGATAAATACAAAGTTTATGCTAAGGCATCATTATCTAGAAATTATCGTTATCCAACCTTAAACGATTTGTTTTGGCAACCAGGAGGAAATATCAATCTACTTCCAGAAAAAGGTTGGTCGAGTGATTTCTCGCTAAGTTCAAATTTTAATATTAAAACCATAAATATTTCTACATCGGCAACAGCTTATTATTCCGATATTAACGATTGGATTCTATGGATGCCTTCACCAATGGGCTATTGGTCGCCAGAAAATGTAAAAAGAGTTGTTTCTAAAGGTTTAGAATTACACTTAAATATAAGTTGTAAAATACGAGAAGTAAAGTTCAAAATTAATAGTAATTACGCTTACACTTCTTCTGTAAATATGGATGAAAGTTTTGGAAAAGAAAGCTACAAAAAACAGTTGGTTTATGTGCCTGAGCATTCTTTCAATCTATTTTTGCAAGCCGATTGGAAAGGATATTTTATCAATTATCAAAACAATTCGTTTAGTGAACGTTATACTACATCGAGTAATAATACAAGCAGACGAGATTGGTTGTACCCCTATTTTATGAATAATTTATCTTTGGGGAAATTGATACAGATAAAAAAAGTAAATCTGGCTCTGAGTTTTAAGATATATAATTTGTTCGACGAACAATACCGATCCGTTTTGAGTAGAGCTATGCCAGGGAGAAATTATTTGTTAAGTCTGAAAATTTCGTTAAAATAATAATTAAATATTTTATAGTGATAATAATAAAATACATATCATTCTTGCTAGTAAGTGTATTTCTTATGACGTTAAATTCTTGTATGGACGATGATGCTATTCGAGATTTTGCAAAACTAGAAACCGTACAAGCTTCGGGTGTATTTATAATAAATGAGGGTAATTTTATGTATTCCAACGCATCGCTTTCATTTTATAATTCCGACTCAAATATTGTTTTAAACGATGTATTTTATAATACCAATACTTTGCCTTTGGGCGATGTAGCTCAGTCGTTGACCATTCACGATTCGTTGGCTTATGTGGTGGTGAATAATTCGGGTAAGATATATATTATTAATAAAAATAACTTTAAGTATGTTACCAAAATAACAGGACTTGGCTCGCCAAGATATATTTACTTTGTTAATGATGCAAAGGCTTATGTGAGCGATTTATATGCAAAAAAATTGACCATTATTGATCCTCAGATAAATGCAATAATTGGAGAAATTGATTTAGATAATCACCATTCCGATTTTGAGCAACATCATGCTGAGAAAATGATTAGTTACGATAATAAAGTGTATGTGGCCTGTTGGTCTTACGACGATAAAATATTAGTTATCAATTCCGATAATGATGAAATTATTGACAGCATTAAGGTTGGTAAACAGCCTAATTCTATGGTTTTAGATAAAAATAATAGGCTTTGGGTATTATCCGATGGAGGATTCTCTGGGTCGTCTTATGGCCAAGAAAATGCAAGTTTATTGCAAATCGATTTATCGAACAATTCAGTAATAAATACTTTTGAATTTTCGGATATTGAGGCTTCTCCATCGCATTTGCAAATTAATGCTAGAGGCGATTCTTTATTTTTTATTTATGGAAATTGGGGAACAAGTTTGGTGAATGCAGGCGTATTTTCGATGTCTATAGACGATAATCAAATTCCAGAAACTGCCGTTATTCCTCAAAAGAACAGTTTGTTTTATAGTTTAAGTTTCGATAAACTAAAGTCTGAAATTTATGTTTCCAATGCTAAAGATTACTCACAAAATGGTGAGATTTATAGATTCACTAGTTCGGGGCTTGCAATAGATACTTTTTCTGTCGGCATTAATCCAGGAAACTTTTGTTTCGTTAAAAAACCATAATTATGAAGAAGAGAGCTATATTTAACTGGTCGGGTGGGAAAGATTCGGCAATGGCGCTTTATCAGATTCAGAAACAACAAGAATTTGACATTCGATATTTAATGACCTCTGTTAATGCTAATAGCGAACGGATTTCTATGCATGGAGTAAGAAATGAATTGTTGGAGGCTCAGGCATTAAGTTTGGGTATTTCGCTAAAAAAGTTGTTTTTGCCCGAGAGCTCCGAAATGGATGTGTACGAAAAGCATCTGTTCGAGATTATGAATCAATTTAAGAAGGAGGCTATCGATTATTCTATTTTTGGTGATATTTTTTTGGAAGATTTAAAAAACTATAGAGAAAAACAATTGCAAAAGGTTGATATGCAAGCTGTTTTCCCACTCTGGAACAAAGACACTACTTATTTGATAGAGCAGTTTATTGATTTAGGTTTCAAAACAATTTTAACGGCTGTGGACGAAAGTAAACTACCTAAAGAATTTGCAGGGAGAATTATTGATAAAGAGTTTTTGAAAGATTTGCCTATTGATGTCGATCCTTGTGGCGAAAATGGCGAATTCCATACCTTTGTGTTCGATGGTCCCAATTTTAATAATAGAATTAGTTTTGAGATTGGCGACATAATTCATAAAAAATATACTTACGACAAAGCATATGGTTTTTGGTTTTGTGATCTTAAACCAACAGAAAATTAAATAATATTATTCAATTATCATTTTTTCCATATTATCGCCAATATTTATAAAATAGATGCCTGTTGTTAAGGCTGAGACATCTATATTAACAGACTTCTTATTTTGGTTTATGATATTTGTTTTTTGGAATTTCCCATTAATATCAAAAATATGAATAGAATTTTTTTTGTTGTTCATTTCTCTTTTATCGGCAAACGAAATATTCACACTTGAATGTGCAGGGTTAGGTTTAATAATAAATGCCTTTTCTTTTTTGATGATTTTAGTTCCGACATGGGCATCCCATATTGCAAATGCATATTCACCCCTTTGTAAGTTATCGATAATAATGTATCCAGAGGTGCTCGACCCACTTCTTGTGTGAGGAATAATTTGCCAATCAATACCTGAATTCGGTCTGTAGAGTATTACTAAAGAATCTGCACTAGTAGTAATAAATTCATTATCTAAATGATAGGAGCTACTTTTGGTATATAAAAATTGACCATTGGCTTGAAAATCATTATTAAAAATACCATCTATTTTCCAATATCTTTCGGGATGAATATCTAAGCCGTCGATGTCTATCATAAAAGGATCTGGAGCCACCCAATTATGTTCGACGCGTAATAATACTGAATCTGTAACTTGAGAAACGGTACTCTTAAAAAAAGCTTTTGTAAACGAAATTGTGCCTGTGTTTTTAATAGTTTCGTATCTATCGGTAGTGGCATCAGAAATTTGCTCTTCCATATCGCATAAAACAGAATAGGGCTGAAATGGAATCGTAAAAGTTTGCGAATCGTGCTCCCCAGAAACGGTAATCATGGTATCTATACGTTCGAAAGTTGAAGATAAAAATTGAATTGGAATTCTATTATCGATACCATATTCTGTACGACCTTTAAGTTTTTGACGCATAAATACCTGCACATCGAATTGTCCAGCATTTGGTGTAACCAAAAACGAATCTACTTCAAATTGTAACCAACCACCAGAAAAAACCCATGAATCAAAAAATCCGGTTAAGTCGTAAGGTGTGTTTGCAGAAAGGTAATCTCTTAAATCGTAGGAGCTTACCGATTGATATTGGTGGTCGTTAAGATAATTACTGATAGTAGTAAAAAATAAATCATCGCCTAAATGAGTTCTCAAAGAATGAACAATATCAGCGCCTTTTTTGTAAACATGGCTACTATATGTTAAATCGATAGGAATATTGTATAATGGCCAATATCCGCCTTCGTCGAATTGCAAGTGTTGTAGATTGTCGATATGTCTATTTCTATTGTAAGTTTTAAATTCATCTTCTCCGTATAGGGCTTCTGTAACAAGAGCTTCGCAGTAACTAGCCCAACCTTCGTTAAGCCACATCTCACCAGCAGTGCTACAAGTAGTTGCATTGCCAAACCAAGAGTGAGAAAGTTCGTGTGCATAGAGCAATTCGCTGTTCAATGTTCCATCGATACTAGAGTTTGGATAAGCAATATTTTCGGCATGTTCCATAGCTCCTCCATTGAAAGGAACCCCAACATAACCTATTCGATTCCAGCGGTATGCGCCAAATCTATTTTCGTAAAAATGAAAAATAGTTTCTAAATTTGCAAAGCTACCAGGAACATTTGCTATTTCGTTGCTACGAGCATAAATAGCAACAGGAATTTGACCGAGTATAGCCGAAAAGGTATCACGATAAACTTGATAGTTTCCAATAGCTACCGATGTTAAATAAGTTGGCGTTTCCTCATCGAGTAACCAAGAAAAAGTCTTGGTACCATCGCCATTATCAATTTCGTTTTGTAAAGTTCCACCACAAATTGCAGTTCTTTGGTCTTGGCAAGTAATATTGAATAAATAACTAGCCTTATCGGTAAAATTATCGATACAAGGATACCATACTCTACCATAATTATGCGGATCGGCCGACATACTTACGCCTAGATTATAAAAATATCCACCCGAGCTCAATACGCCACCCCAACCATCATCATCGGTATGAGCCGTGCCATGGTAATAAATTTCTAGCTCTAATAAATCGTTAGTTTGATAAGTATTCGATAATTGAATATGGATTGTGGTATCGTTATATGTAAAAACTTGAGGAACAGATTCAACAAAAATAGAATCGACATTTAGGGCTAATAACATTAAGTCAACTTCAGAGATATTATTGGATAAAAATTTAAGATCTACCAAACTGCGACCTTCTATATTTTTCATGTATGAATTGGGAACTTTTAAATTAATTTCGTAATGCTGAACATCGAAATTTTGAGACCAACTTAAGCTTGATGTTATTAATAGTACAAGTATTAGAAAATAGTTTTTCATGACTTTTTAATTTTATATCTGATTCATCAAAAGTAAGATATTGTATGTGTATTAGCAAATGTCAAAAAATCTGAACTAATATTGATGGATGTTATTGATCCTATTCAGGATATTAATTATAATATCCCCAAAACATATATTGACATATAGATATGTGTTTGTGAGAAAGATTTTTAACTTTGTTAAGTCGAAACCGTAAACGAGCAAAATAAAGTCCAATAAAGTTGAATGCACAAGAGTTATATATTATAGATAAGATTTTAGGTTCACTAATTCCTTTCCAATCCTTAATTTTTGCTATTATTTTGTTTCTTCTTTCAAGAGATAATAGTAAATCAAAACGAATACTTGCGTACTATATGTTTGTAAACTCGCTCTACTACACTTATTTAGCTTTCTTTTATTCTGGGAATTTTGTTGCAATAGTTAATGTATATTATTTAATAGTACCTATTGCATTGCTTGTTCAACCTTTCTTTTATTTTTACATTCGATCCTTAACTAATCCAGATTTTAGATGTAGTTATAGACAAATTATTCATTTTATTCCGTCAGCTATTATTCTAATAATGAATATTTCTCTGTATTCTTTTTTAACTAAAGCCGATCAAATACAATTGTTGGCATTTGAGAATGATTCTACGAATAAAATTCAGGAATTCTTTTTTCAATTACATACTTCGGGATATCATATTATTTTTGGCATTCAGGCTTTAGTATATTTATTTTTTGTTAGTAAGACCATCTTTTTACACAAAAAGTATTTACCAAAGAATTTTTCCAATTACGAGGGTGTTAACTTAAATTGGCTAATTACGTTACTGACAATCTTTATTATTGGTTCAACAGTTCAAGAATTATTGGGTAATATTGATCAATTGGCTTTTAATGTAAATGCAAGAATATATTATAACTTATTTATACTTTTTACTATTGCATTTATTGGGATATCAGCCATTAAACAAAAAGAAATTTATAATTATAAAAATAAAACAGATAGTGGGGATATAGATATTTTAGAAGAAAAATATAGCCATTCGTCGTTGAATAAAGAAGTAAAAGAAGAGTTAATATCAAAGCTAGAAACCTATTTGTTAATAGAAAAGCCTTTTTTAAAAAATGATTTAAGATTAGATGATATTGCAACAGATTTAAATACTAATCGACAATATTTGTCTCAAGTAATAAACGAAAGATATCAAAAGAATTTTTATACCTTAATTAATGATTTGAGAATTAAAGAAGTAAAAAATTTATTTTTAAATCAGAAACATAAGCAACTTTCAATAATGGGAGTTGCCAATACCGTCGGTTTTAATTCTAAATCTACTTTTAACACCCTTTTCAAAAAGTCTACAGGACTTACTCCAAGTCAGTTTATCAAAGAAAATCAATTATAACAAGGGTAAGTTTACAAACTCGAACCTTTTATTACTATAACACAAGAATCTGTTAAACATCAGATATATAGCACTTTGTAATTTTTGTAGTATGTATTTATTTATACGAACGTGTACAGGCACAACCAATTTCCGAAAATATAAGTCTGTAAATTGTTAATCAATATATTTACTAAAATTTTTTTATGATGAAAACATTTACAATAAGAGCGTTATTTAGCATTTTGGCAATAATTAGCTTTGGGTTTAATGCTCATGCACAATTTGGAGGAGATGGAGACGCAGATATTACAGCTTATAGCTTTTCTGAACAAACAGGTGATGCAAGTATAATGGCCTCTGTGATGGGGCAGAATGGTACAGTTGATATTGAAGTTGCTTATGGAACAGATTTATCAAGTTTAGTAGCAACTTTTGAGTTGTCGACAGATGCCACAGCAGAAGTAGGAGGCGTAGCTCAAACGAGTGCAGTAACTCCTAATAGTTTTGTCGATGGAACAGCATTAGTTTACACTGTTACAGCCAGTGATGGTACAACAACGCAAGATTGGGATGTAACAGTTACTGTTGCAGATGCAAGTTCTGCAAAAGATATTGTAGACTTTAACTTACCAAATCAAGTTGGAGACGAAAGTATCAGTGCAATTAATCATACTGTTGATATTACTGTTGCCAGTGGTACAGATGTTAGCAATTTAGTTGCCGATTTTGTATTGTCGGATTATGCAACAGCAAATATTGGAGGAGCTGACCAAACGAGTGGAACAACCGCCAACGATTTTACCAATTCTGTTATTTATAATATTGTAGCACAAGACGGTAGTAACCAAGATTGGACAGTAACCGTAAGCATTTCAACAAGTGCTAATACAGAAGCAAAAATTACAGCTTATAGTTTTCCAGAACAGACAAGCAATGCTACAATTACAGACCCTGTTTATAGTGGTGCAAATGGAACCATAGATATAGAAGTGGCTTACGGAACAGATATTAGTAATTTGGTAGCAAGTTTCGATTTATCGTATGGTGCTACTGCTGCTATTGCCGGTGTAGACCAAGTAAGTGGAACATCTGCAAACGATTTTTCGTCATCAGTAACTTATACAGTTACAGCCGAAGATGCTAGCACAACTGTAGATTGGGATGTAAATGTGAGTATAGCACAGAATACAGAAAACGATATCTTATCTTATAGTTTCGATGAACAAACAGGTGCAGCAACTATTGATGCTACAAATCATACTGTAAATATAGAAGTGGCCAGTGGAACAGACGTAAGCAATTTAATAGCAAGTTTTTCTCTTTCAGGAGATGCAAGTGCAGATGTTTCAGGAGCAAACCAAGAAAGTGCAATTACAGCAAATGATTTTACAAACACTGTAGAATATAATGTTACAGCACAAAATGGCGATGCTCAAATTTGGGAAATTACTGTAAGTATTGCAACAGAAATTAATACTGTTGCTAAAACTGGAGTGTTGAATATTTACCCAAATCCTGCGACTACCAAGATTCAGATAAATACTTCTTTATTAAATAATAATATTCAAATTATTGATATTACAGGAGAAGTAGTAAAGAATATAATTGATTTTAAATCAAACAATTACATAGATATTTCAGATTTAAAAGATGGAATTTATTTTGTAAAAATTGGAAATCAAGTTAAAAGATTGATTAAAAATAATTAAGAGGCTATATTAGCACGTTTCGGTTGAGTCAACAAGATTTTTCTTGTTGGCTCTTTTTTTATCAGTTAGATTAATATTATATTTACGAAAAAAGATCTAGGATGAAAATAATATCATACAATGTAAATGGAATTAGAGCAGCCCTAAAAAAAGGTTTTGTAGATTGGTTAAAAGAAGAACAACCAGATGTGGTTTGTTTACAGGAAACAAAAGCAAATAAAGAGCAAGTCGAACTCGACGAAATAGAAGCTTTGGGCTATCAAACATTTTGGTTTTCGGCTCAAAAGAAAGGCTATTCAGGAGTGGCTATTTTTACAAAGATTAAGCCCGATCAAATTATTTATGGTATGGGTATAGAAGAATACGATTTCGAAGGGCGTATGATTAGAGCCGATTTTGGAGACATTACATTAATCAATTCATATTTTCCATCGGGAACAACAGGTGGTCCTAGACAAGACTTCAAAGAGCAGTATATTATTGATATACAAGAATTTGTTGATGAACTTAAAAAAGAACGACCCAATATCATTTTGTGTGGTGATTATAATATTTGTCATACAGATATTGATATTCATAATCCAAAAAAACAGCAAAAAACATCGGGGTTTTTACCGCACGAACGTCAGTGGGTGAGCGATTTTATAGCAAGTGGGTTTATCGATAGTTTCAGGGTATTTAATCAAGAACCACATAATTATTCTTGGTGGAGTTATCGAGCAGGTTCGCGTCCAAAAAATTTGGGTTGGAGAATCGATTATCAAATGGTGAGCGAGCCACTAAAAGATAGAATGAAATCGGCAGATATATTGTCGCAAGTCGTTCATTCTGATCACTGTCCAATCGTTTTGGAAATAGAATAAATTTAAAGATTCACAGACGTATTTTATGATTTTATCAAAATTAACAAACTTTAGAAAATAAAATTCGCATACAAATAAGGATTAAATTATTTTTACAGAAATAAATCTACTTTAGTAAATTAGAAATTTTATAAAAAGATTAAAATGAAATATTTATTGACACTATTTATTGTCCTATCTCAGTTTTTATTGATGGCTCAGAATTCAGAAGATTTGAATAAACTGATTCAAAGAAAAAAAGAATTACAACGAAGTATTACTTACTATCAAAAGGAATTACAAGAAGTAGAATCTAAAATAGTTAAGCTGCAGACATCTCATAGTCAGCCAATTATTGTAACAGAAAGTGGTCATAAGATTATTGCAACAACAGGAGAAAATGGGGCTACTCTTAGAATGTCGCCAAGTGTTCAAGGGGCAGAGATAATGTCGATACCTGCAAATACAACTATTTATGTGCATCACGAGCACAATGGAATGTATTTTAAAACCACTTATTATGGAAAAGAGGGTTGGGTGAATTATACCAATATCGAAAGTCAACCAGAAATCGATGCGATGATTCAAACACCAAAAAATATTAACACATCTACTCGTGTGGTTACTGTAGACGAAAAAGATCCAAAGTATCAGCGCTTGTCAAAGATTTATGGAAAAGAAAAAGCAATTAAAATAATTAACAAGACGCTTTGGAAAGGCATGAGTCATGGGCAGGTTAAAGAATCGCTTGGGAAACCTATTTCTTCGACTAAAAAGAATACACCAAAAGGACTTGAAGAGGAGTGGAGCTATTCGGGACAAAAACTAATTTTTTTGAATGGGACTCTACTTACTTGGTAGAATTTTAGAAATTTATTAATAAAAAATACATTGAAAAAATACAAGCATCTCTTTTTCGATTTAGATAGAACCCTTTGGGATTTCGAGAAAAACTCGGTTAAAGTTTTAGAAACTATTTTTGAAAAGAGAGAGTTGGATAAGGTATTTCCAGATTTCAATACTTTTGTGAAAATTTATAAGGCTCATAACGAACATCTATGGGATTTATATAAGTTACGAAAAATTAAAAAAGAAGAATTACGCAATGAGCGATTTCTATTAACGTTAAAAGATTTTGGCGTAAACGATGCTATTTTAGCCGAACATATGGGCGACGATTATGTTGAGCTTAGTCCTTTGCAAACTATTCTTTTTCCAGATACTATAGCAGTTTTAGATAATCTGAAAGCTAAATATCAGCTGTATGTTATTACAAATGGTTTTGTAGAAGTTCAGTATAAAAAATTAAAGAACTCGGGTTTAGATTCCTATTTTGATAGAGTTATTACCTCTGAAGAAGCAAAAGCATCTAAGCCAAAACCAGAAATTTTTCATGCTGCCTTGAGCGCTGCTAATGCAAAAAAAACTGAAAGTTTAATGATTGGTGACGATTTAGAGAATGATATTCTTGGAGCCAAGAAATTTGGATTAGATCAAGTTTACTTCAATCCTAGCAAAGAGAATCATCAAGAAATTGTTACCTTTGAGATTAGTAAACTCAAAGAATTAATAGAAATTTTGTAAAATGTCTAGTTGTAATATTGATGTTAGTGCCGATAAACTCAATAAACAGGAGATACGACTAGCTGCACAGAAATTAATTAAGGAAGGAAAAACCAAACAAGAAAGTTTTGAAATACTTAAAATAGAATTCAATTATTCTAAAGTAATAGCAAAGATATTAAAGTGTATTCCTACTCAAAATCAGAAAGATAGATATAGGATTCTAAATTATTTACTCTTTTTTAGCTTACTCATACCTTTAGTTTTGTATGCTTCTCAATTATCTTATGCAGCAAGTGCAATCTATTTGTTATTTCTGTATTTTGTTTTGAAGATAGTGCCACGGATGTACATTTGGATTTCTACAATTAGCTTAATATCAGTAATTTCGTTGTCTGTAATTTATTTTATGGAAATACAAGTTAATGTAATTTTATATTTGTTATTAGCATTGTCAAATATAATAACCTTAACATTATCAATTATTTTAGAGCAGAAATTTTGTCCTTTGGTTCAAGAAACTAAAGAAAAATATTTCGATAAGTTTGGTGTAACTCGAAGACGAATAATTTATACTTTTACAGAATAATAATTTATTAACGATGAAATATATAGTTGCTCAAATATCCATATTCTTCATTCAAATTTTTCGCATTGTTCCATTTTGGGCTTTGCATATAAAATCATCTGTAATTGCATTCATTTTGGGTAACGTTATTGGATATAGATCAAAAGTAGTCGATGCAAATTTAAAGCGCTGTTTTCCAGAAAAATCGGATAAGGAGATAAGAAAGATTAATAGAAAATTTTATTTAAATATAGCCGATATACTTTTGGAGAGTTTGAAAGGTTTGACTTTATCGCAAGCATCTATCGAAAAAAGATTTAAAATTCTAAATCCACAAGTTTTAAATAAATATTTTGATAATAACCAATCGGTAATGTGTTTGGCATCGCACTATGCAAATTGGGAGTGGGGGATACAAGCGGTTAATAGCCAGATAAAGCATCAAGTAGTTTCTATTTATAAACCCTTGTCTAATAGTTATTTAGAAAGGTATATGCTTCAGCAACGCTCTCGCTTAGGTATGAAATTATTCCCAATGGAAGACACCCGAGAGGCTTTTGCTCAGGCAGCAAAAGAACCAATAGCAATAATTTTGGCGGCAGACCAAAGTCCTGCGAAAAATAATAAAACAATAATTGTTGACTTTTTTAACGAACGTTTAGGCTTTATTCATGGACCAGAAGCTTATGCCTCTAAAACACATTCTCCAGTTGTATTTTTCGATGTGCAACGTGTAAAAAGAGGATATTATACCCTTGAGATACAAGAATTATTTACAGGAAAAGAGCAATTCGAAAAAGGTGAATTAACGCAAGTATATGCCAATAAGATAGAAGAAATTCTCCGAAAGAAACCAGAAGATTGGCTTTGGTCGCATAAACGATGGAAACATGATTATTCATATCATCCTGATTTTATTAAAAAGTAAATGGCTCAGACGAAAGAAAACATTTTAAAACAAGTAAGCCCACGTAAGATTGTAATTCCAATACTTATTGGTTTGGGAGTAGCCTCTTATATGCTCTATAACGATTGGGATTCTGAAGCTTTCTCTATGTTAACAGTAGGTTGGATTACTATCGTTTTTTTATTGGTAGCTTTTTTTATGATGATAATTAGAGATTTTGGATATATGATTCGTTTAAGAATATTGTCTGGAGGGGAATTATCGTGGAAATCTATTTTTAATATTATTTTACTTTGGGAATTTACCTCAGCAGTGACTCCTTCGGCCATTGGAGGGACTGGCTTAGCGGTTTATTTTATTCATAAAGAAGGCGTAAATGTTGGCAAAAGTTCAGCTATAGTTTTGGCTACAGCTTTTATGGATGAGTTATATTTCATTATTATGTTCCCATTAATTGTGTTGTTGATTAATCCCGTTCATTTATTTGTTTTGGATCAGTCAATGGCAACAGAAGTTATTTCTTTTACCAATAAGTATTTTTACTTTGCAGTAGTAGGTTATAGCATAAAACTTGCTTTTCTATTGTTCGTATTTTACGGATTGTTTTTAAATCCAAAAGGAATAAAGAACCTACTAGTTTGGATATTTCGATTACGCTTTTTAAAACGCTGGAAAGTACAAGCAGAGAAAACGGGTGATGATATTATTGTGGCTTCTAAAGAATTAAAACAAAGATCATTTTTGTTTTGGATAAAAGCATTTACTGCTACCTTTTTTTCGTGGTCGGCACGTTATTGGGTGGTAAACTTTCTTTTATTAGCTTTAATTTTTGGAATACCCAACAGTGATTTCTTTTTTTCTATTAGCGACCACATATTAATATTTGCTCGGCAATTAGTGATGTGGATAATGATGCTTGTAATGCCAACTCCAGGAGGATCTGGTTTTGCCGAAGCCATTTTTTCGGAGTATATGGCTGAGTTTATCCCAGCAGGATTTGTAGTAGTTATGGCTCTATTTTGGCGTTTTGTAACCTATTACCCTTATTTATTTATTGGAGCTTTTATTGTGCCTACTTGGGTAAAAAAAGTTTTGTCGAAAGATAAATAATACGTTTTTGTATTAAAACAAAAATGAAGACGTAAAAGGTTTATATCAAATATTTAGACCTAATTTAGAAAGTTTCTTATCTTTTAGTAAGCCAATAATTCTGCCAATAATAAGCCCTGTGAAAGTTCCGTAAAGCAAGGCAATTAGAATTAAGTTTGGATAGAAAGAATAAGTAATCCCGTAGCTTACGGCAAGTCCAATTAATATTCCAATAAAAGTATAAAGAGATGCATAATATTTTTTAGGCATAATACTGTGAGATTTTTTTAGATGTTTAGAAACTTCAACCAATTTTTGTTCATACTTATTCCTAAAATTGCTTTCTTCTATCCGTTTTACAAGTTCCGGGAGCAGCTCGTTGTAGTCTGACTTATATTGTTTACAAACCGTACAATTATGAGCAAACTCATCTATTTTTTTTGCAGTATTGTTTAGCAAACGCATATTTATGTAGCCGACTTCAAGACGCTTTACACCTTCTATTTGTACGTTGATATCGTTCTCGAAATTTTCTGTCCACTCGCTCATGTTAAAGATTGAAAGTTAAAAGATAATGTATCTGAAAAAGATGATGCTTTTCATTTTGTCAGAGTCTAATATCCTATTATTTATTTAAGTTCTCTACGAAGGTTAAAACTAGTTGTACCACCCATAGCTTCCGACTTCTGATAAGCCTGCATTATTTTATTAAAAACATGTTTGGAAGGTCCAATTCCTGTAAAATCGACTAAAAATTTATGGTAAC
>JAMOQL010000008.1 GCA_027064025.1 Bacteroidales bacterium | reverse complement strand
AAAGTCATTTACTTTCATTGTTATTGTTGTTTGCCAATCTACATCTACATTTTGTGGATTTTCGAGGTAGTTAGAGAATAAATCTAATTTTGTATCAAAATTTACATTTTTAAAAATATCTTTTTTTAAAGTTAGGACAAGGTTTGCTCCAAATTCGTACCGATTAGTTTGTCCATCTTTTATTTTGTTTCCGGTTTCATCATATTCTGCACCTTCGGCAAAGTCACCAGCGTCAGCTATTGCTTGGTCTAATATAAATGTATATTTAGAAGAAATAGGGCTAATCATGGCTGAGAATATTTTATTTGGTTTAAAATCCATACCTAAACCAAATGTTAGATATGCAGGAGCCATAAAATCTGAAATTGGAATGGTTTCGCTTTCGTCATAATCGAAACCTTTTTTAAATTGAGATTTAAAATTCACATAACCTGTGTAGAACCAATGCTTATTAAATTCTTTTCCTATTTTACTATTCAGTTCAATTCGATCATCAGTTTTTTTAAGAATGCCATTTTCTTCTTGCTTAATTCCTAATTCAAGGTCGAGCTTGTTTTCCCAAGCCCATCCGTTTTTATTCCTATTTGCAGAAAGCTGAAAAAAACTAGTCCCTGAAACATTATTATCTCCTCCTTTAGACCAATTGTAAAACCCTACTTCTGATAGGTTTAAACCTATCTGTCCTCCTATTTCCCATACTTTAGTGGTATCCTGAGCAAAGATAAATATTGTCAATAAAAAACTAAAACTTAGTAATGTTAATCTTTTCATAATTTATTTTAATAATTAGTACTATTTATTTCCGTGTAAATGAATATCCATCTGATGGTAAGGAATATTTATTCCTTCCTTCCTTCCTTCCTTTGTTAAATTGTTCGTAGACGGCTTCCATGTGTATCAAAATATACATCCCAATAATCAACGGCTTTTACCCACAACCTTGTAGTAATATTTACGGAACTATCTCCTAACTCAGAGAGTCGAGCAAATGGTTCGGGATCTTGTAACACTATTCTGTTCTCTTGGGTATAGAAATTAGTCATAGTCCCTGATGATAATCCTTATTCTAAATACTTGTCTATTTGTTCAATAATTTGTTTCCTCTACTTTAGTGGAGGTCGATATTTTACAAAGAAAATAGTTTATTTCTAATTTCAAAAAGATTCTGTATTATAAAGAGTAATTAAGTGGCGGTATACATCTATTCGTATTGCTTTTATTCCTTTTGGAAAGCAAAACTCACCATTCGGAAATTTTCTTAAGATTAATAGAAATATTATTTTACTTTTATTTTTGGAAAAAATATTAGACGATGCAAAAGAAAAATATTGTTAAATTAACTGTTTTCATTTTGTGGCTTATTAGTTCTCTTGCCAATGCTCAAAATATTAAATTTGAGCAAGAATTAAAAATAGCTGAGGATTTAACTCAACAACATCCCGATACAGCTAGATTGGTATTAAATAATTTGCTTGGAGAAGTTTCTCTACTTAATAATAAGCTATATATATCTAAAACATTAAATGATTTAGGGGTTTTAGAATATTATTTAGGTCATTATGAGAAAGCCCTAGATTTTTATTTACAAGCAAAAGTTCAGTTATTAAATCATAAGCAATCGCCATTAATGGCAACTGTTAAAAGTAACATTGGCGCATTGTATAAATCTATAGGCTTTTATGACAAGGCATTATCTTTATATGTTGAGGCATTGGCAATAGATTCTTTGGAGGAAGACTCAACAAAAATTTCGATTAGGCTGAATAATATTGCTGGTATTTATGCTGTTTGGGCTAAATACGACTTGGCTATTAATTATTATCAAAAGGCATTACATATTGATAGAAACCTAGGAAATAGAGAGTACGAAGCTATTCGTTATGGGAATATTGGAGTTATTTATTTCAGGTTAAAGAAGAACGACTTGTCTGTTGAATATTTAAAAAAAGCATTAATTATTGATAAAGAATTACATAATGATTTTAATACCGCAATACGTTTGAATAACTTAGGTCGTACTTATGTGCAAATGAATCGTTTTGATATTGCAATAAAGTATTATTTGGAAGCCATTAATATTAATATTAAACAACAGAATCTTGCTGATTTATCGGTAAGTTATAATAATTTGGGAAAAGTATTTCTTAAAAAAAACAATAATGATACTTCGAAATATTATTTAACAAAGGCTCTAAGAATTGCTCAAAAAATTGGCTCTTATGCTCAACAACAAATAATATTGAGTAATCTTGGAAAATATTACTATCAATTAGGAAATGTTGATCAAGCTTTAATTTTTTATAATAAAAGTTTATTACTTTCCGAAAATTTAAAAATTATTAAAGAGCAGGCTTCTGCCCTAAAATCATTATCTAAATTATATCATGAAAAGGAAAACTTTAAAAAAGAAAGTGAGTGTTTGAATCTGTATCTTGTGTTGCAAGATTCAATATATAATATGAATTCGCAAGAAAAGATTGCTAAATATCAAATTCAATTTTCGATAGATAAAAAAGAAAATGAAATTGAACTTTTATTAAAAGGGAAAGCCATTCAAGAGGCTAAAATTTCTCAACAACGATGGTTTATTATTATTATTCTTATTATAGTATTGTTAATTGTTGTATTAATTTATATCATAAATAGAAATAATAATTTAAGAAATAAAGAGGAACGCCTAGAATTAGAAGCTCGCTTAAATAAGTATATGCAAAAGGCCTATCGGCAGCAAATGAATCCTCACTTTGTTTTTAATACGTTAAACTCAATTCAATCTTTTATTTTGATAAATGATAAGGAAAGTTCCAGTACTTACTTGTCCAAGTTTGCAATGCTTATGCGGATGGTTTTGCAAAACTCAGAAAAAGAATTAATAACTATTGCCTCGGAGATAGAAGCAATTCGACTTTATCTAGAGTTAGAAAAATTAAGGGTTGATAAAATTATTGAACTTAAAGTAGATATAGATGATACATTATTAGAATATAAGCTACCGCCTCTTATTTTTCAACCATTTATAGAGAATTCCATTTGGCATGGCTTTATGAACAAAGAAGGCGATGGTTGTATACAAATTAAGATTTCTGAGAATGAAAATAACACAATAGTGTGTCAGATAATTGATAATGGAATTGGAAGAAAAGCATCTGAAAAGTTTAAAAAGAAAGAACATAAATCTTTTGGAATGTCTATTACTCAAAAACGATTAGAGTTGATTCATGCAAAAGACAAAATAGAACATTGTATTATTATAGATGATTTAACCGAAAAAAATGGTGTGGTAATAGGAACTAAAGTAACCATAACATTACCTTTAATAGATTTGTAAATGAAGCAGAAGATTGTAATTATTGACGATGAAAAGAAAGCTGTAGAAACGATAAAAATTATTATTGACGAGTATATTCCAAATTGCATTGTTGTTGGTTATGCGTATTCTGCCTTCGAAGGAATTAAGATTATTCAAGAAACTCAGCCCGATTTAATCTTGTTGGATATAGAGATGCCTATCAACAATGGATTTGATATGTTAGAACTAATACCTAATAAGAATTTTGAAACTATTTTTATTACCGCTTATGATCAATATGCCATAAAAGCGATAAAATTTTCTGCTTTCGATTATCTTTTGAAACCGGTTTCGATACAAAATTTAAAAAATTCGATAGAAAAGTTCACTAGTGAGATGCTGCAGAAAGAAATTAAGCGATATGAGGTTCTTGAAAATGTTTTATCAGGATCTAAACCAAGCAAAATAGCACTAGCCTATCCTAAAGGAGTTATGTACACTTCTCTCGAAAATATCATCTATATTTCTGCTGATAGAGCTTATACTACCGTTCATTTGGTTGGTGGAGAGCGGGTAATTCTTACAAATAGAAGTCTTACCGAATTCGAAACACTTTTAGAAACAGATTTCTTTAGAATTCACCGATCGTATTTAGTTAATCTAAACCATGTCAAAAGATTCTCAAATGAAGATGGAGGACTTGTGATTATGTCTAATAAAGATGATATTTTAGTTTCTCGAAGAAGACGAGATTTATTTATTGAGAAAATGAACCAAAAACTTAGAATTTAATAGTTTAACTTTTTATTCTGTAAAAAAAGAGTAAATATCTAGGCAACCCAAAAATGTTTTTAACGTCTTAGGTTTGAATAAGTTAAAAAATAATTAATTTAACTCTAATCGATGAATAATAATTTAGATAATTTTGATAATAATCTTAAAGATATTTTAGGCCGTTTTGAGCCTGAATATTCTCCTAAGGCATGGTCGCGTCTGAGTTCTAGCATGGGTCATTCGTATGCTAAATGGTATTATGTTGCAGCATCAATAGTAATTGTTGCTGTATCAATTGTTACATATAATTTATTAAATGATACGCCTAAAACAAAAGCGATTTTTGGAAATAGTCTTGCCAACAACCCAGAAAACACTGTTGTTACAACGACTTTTGTAAAAGATACAGATAAAATAGAACGCTCTGTTTTGGCTAATCAAGAGGAGACAAAAAAAGAAAATGTGATAAAATTGGAGCAAGAAGATAAAAACGAGATTATTAAAGAAGTTTTGTTGTCAGAAGGTAATTCAACAAAAAAAATAGCTGTTTTAACACCAGATACTTTAATCTCTAAAAATAATAGTTCCTCTCAATCAAAATTAGAAATACAAGAACCAGAGATAATTCTCAGTTCGAATAGTGGATGTGAACCTTTGGATGTCCATTTCTCAATAGCATCTTTGCCGAAAAA
>JAMOQL010000007.1 GCA_027064025.1 Bacteroidales bacterium | reverse complement strand
AAAAGCCTGTACTGAGCATGTCGAAGTATAGCTATGGAAATAATTTTTAACGCAGTAATAGGGAAATATAAACGATTTATATGGCGTGTTTTGGTATTAATTTGGTATTACGGTATTGCGAAGCAATCATGAGTACCATTAGTAGTTATTATCGAACTAAATAATTTTTAACGAAGAAGATGTGAATTAGAAATAATTTATATCGGTGGGTTTGATTTGTATTTGGTATAAACGAATAATTTGGCGTAATAGGAAAAGCATGTCTTTTAATGAGCAAAAACCTGAAAATAGAACTAAGATTAAGTGCCAATTCTCAATTGAGTACTAAAACTACAAATCACTTCACCTTATTAGAATTACATATCTCTGCAACTAGCTGATACCGCTAATACTGAGTATTTACCGAAGTAGGTGTCGTCTGCCTGGCTAGCCTTGGCAGACAGGTTCAACAATGCATATAAAACCGTAGGTGCTTCGCACTACGGAGTTTTTATATGCTTAGGTGTTGTAGCAAGTAGTTGGTTGCAATGCTATTTAATAATAATTTTGGTCTCTTCAATTATATTCTCATTTTCAAAAATATTTATTAAATATATTCCTTTGTTTAATTCAGAAACATCAACTATGTGAATATCTGTGTTTGATATAGAAACTTCTTTTATTTTTCTTCCTAATAAATCTACAATCTCAATTTTAGAAATATTTAATTGTAAGTTGTTCTCAATAGTGATAATATCATATATAGGATTTGGGTAGATGTTAATTCCCTTGCTATTAATCTCTTTAATACCAACAACACCAGAATATTCTATCACATAATATAATAGATTAGTATGATCAACATCATTCCATTCGCTTGCCACTCCTAATGGCCATCCATTTAAAGAAAGAGCAAGAGCATCTTGCCCTGCATAATCATCAGGTTCGTTTCCCCAATTATTATAAAGACCACCTACGGGGTTACCTGTTGACGTTCCTTGCCAAAATTGTATGCTATTATTATCATTACGACCATCCCAGACCCAAGTTCCTTCTATAAGTAAATCATTTCCTCCAATCCAAACATAAGAGCCACCTCCTCCGTCAGGTGCAACCGTATTGTTTGTGATAATACTTGCGTTTGTGTTCAACTCAGAAAAAATAGCATTCTGTTCAGACACATCATTAATTTCTGCTAACCAACCACCTCTTTCAACAGCACAAGATGCTGCATCTGTCCACGTTAAATTTTCTCTAACAACTTCGTAAGTATTTCCATTATATACAAATGAATAAATGTTAGAAGAATTTGCACATTGTACTTTTGCATTGTTGTAATTCGTAGTAAATACCACAACTACTAAAAGTAAAATTATTTTTCTCATCTCGATTTAAATTAAAAAGTTAATATCTAGTTATACTAATTACATGTCAAACCTGCCGAAATAATTTGTACCTTTGTAGCATGGGTAGAAAAGTAGATACCGAAGTAATAGAGACATTAGATGAGTTAAATACTCTTCTGAAATCAACAAATAATTATAGGTCTAGACAAAAGATTAAAAGTTTAATTTATACAAAGAATAATAAATATGGAACAAGGCAATCTCTTGCTGATTATTTAGAAATATCAGTAAGAACACTTTTCGACTGGATGAAATTATATAAAGCAGATGGTTTAAAAATATTTATACAAAGTACAAGTGGTGGGGCAAATAATGTTGTAATTCCTGAATCAGTTAAAGTTGGCATCGAAAAGAAATTGAATAATAGTACTGAGCCTTTACAAGGTTATAAAGATGCTGTTCAGTGGGTAAAAAAGACGTATAGTATAGATATAAAATATCAAACTTTACGCTCATATATGATACATAATTTTGGTACTAAACTAAAACAACCTAGAAAATCTCACTATAAAAAGGATGAGAAAGCATTTGATGCCTTTAAAAAAACTTTCCCAAGATCCTAAAAAACATCACCCAATCAGTTGATAAACAATTTAATACAATTAATCTGTATTTTCAAGATGAAAGTAGATTTGGACTAAAAACTTTACTTGGTAGATGTTTAACGGCAAGAGGCGTTAAGCCTATTGTCAAATACCAGCATGCATTTAAGAACACATATCTTTATGGAAGTTTCTCTCCAGTAAATGGAGATTCTTTTGTTTACGAAATAGAAGGAACAACAAGTGAGATTTTTTTATACATACATATCTGCATTTTCAAAATACAAACCTACTGAGCTGAAAATTATCTTAATTGATAATGCTGGATTTCACTCATTATCTAAGTACGTCATACCTGATAATATAAAATTTATTAGAATACCAGCTTATTCACCAGAACTCAATCACTCAGAAAAAATATGGGCATATATCAAAAGCTTCTACAAAAATAGAGTGTTCGAAAAACTTGATAATGTTAAGCAATGGTTACACGAGTTTATTAAAAATCAACTCACCGAAAAAATAATAAAAAGTATTACAGGAGATGAGTTTTTTTTGAATGCTTTTCGGCAGATTTGATTCATAATTGGTATAACTGCAAAAAATGGTGTTGCCGTTCCATAGACAATTCCAACCGAGGTAGCCAAAGCACTTACTGTTGATGAATGGGAACTGGGCATACCTCCTGTTTCCCAGAAGCGTTTTATACTTAATTTTTTTATCAATGATAATACTAACAATGGCTTTGTAAAATTGAGCGATAAACCATGCCACAAAAACTACATCTAAAATATTGTTTCCAAAAATAATTCCTTTTTCCATAAATTAAATAATTTAGTTATCATAAAAAGGTAAAAAACATTTCACATTTTTCCATGACGAAAAATAGAAATAAGAAGCCCAAATCCCAGAACGGTTGCAGCGAGGAATCCAATAAGGCCAATAATAGGAATATCATGCCACAATGGAGGAATTTTAGAATGCACAATTAATGAGGAACCAATTGTTATGGAGGCTAAAACAATAGCAAAAGTTATTCGATTACTTATTTGCTCGTGAGTGCGGAGCATTGGATCAAGTCCCTTATGCTCAATATCCACTTTTATTTTACCGGTTTTAATTTTTTCTATTATCTCTCGAATCTCAAAAGGTAGTTCTTTAGTCAGTTGCATCAATTCTTCAGAGGAAATGAAAAAGTCTTTTGCGATTTTACGAATGTGAAGACGCTCCCGAATCATCTTCTTTATATAGGGTTCTACGTGCTTTGCTACATTATAATCGGGATCAAGAATTTCTCCATTTCCTTGCAAAAGGAGCAAAGATCGCCCTAACAAAAACAGATCAGAAGGTATTATTAAGTTGTTTTCAGGAAAAAATTTAATTACATCGTTGATAAGGTCGGACATATCCATTTGTTCCAACGATTTTTGAAAATATCTGTCGATAAGTTCAGTTATATGTAACTCCAGTTTCTGTTTTTTTATTTCACCGCTTGTTTCACACAGTCTGAGTAAGCTCCTGATAATTCGGTCAATATCATTATTAATTGCCCCAGCTGCCATGGATGTAATTAATTCCCTTGTTGTCCGAGTTAATGTTCCCATCATCCCAAAATCAAGGAAACAAATTACGTTTTCAGGCAATACAAAAACATTCCCCGGGTGAGGATCGGCATGGAAAAAACCAAATTCAAATACCTGTTTTAATATTAAGTCTCCCCCTCTTTTTGCAATAATTTTCCGGTCAAGGGAATTTGCCTTAAGACTTTCAATGTCTGAAATTTTTATTCCATCAATAAATTCCATTGTTAGCACCTTTTTTGTGCTATAATTCCTGTAGAGTTTGGGTACATAAATATCTTGGTCTTGTTGAAAATTATTGCCAAATCGTTCCAGATTGGAAGCTTCAATAGAAAAGTTTAATTCTTTGTGAATAGATATATCAAACTCTTCTGCAATTTTAATGATATTGAAAGATTTCATACCTTCAACATGCTTCTCCATCATAGTAGCGAGATGAAACATAATCTCCAAATCAGTATCGATAATCTGGTCAATTCCCGGGCGTTGAACTTTAATCGCAACCTCTTCTCCTTCAATAAGAATTGCTTTATGAACCTGGGCTATGGATGCAGCAGCAACAGGTGTAGAGGAAAAATCATCAAACATTTCCGAAATAGGCTTCCCCAACTCTTGTTCAATTAGCGATACCGCTTTAGCCTCTGAAAATGGAGGGACGACATCCTGTAACTTTTTAAATTCAGCTATTAATTCAAGAGGAATCAAATCCGGTCTGGTACTCATTATCTGACCTAATTTGATAAACGCAGGGCCGAGTTCTTCTAAAACCAATCGCATACGCTCCCAACGCGAAAGAGATTCGATAGTTAAATCTAAATCTGTTTTGCTAAAAACAATTTTTCGTCCAAAATCAATAACACCTTCCAAATTGGATTTAGAAACGACATCCTCAAATCCATACTTTGTAAGGACTTTGATAATTTCCAGATAACGGTTGGCATGTCGATATGCCTTACCAACCATTCCGATTTTACGAATCATTCTTTTGAATTTACTTTTTTATTAAGGGTACTTTGCAACTTGCTCAATTTTTTTTCAATTTTTTCCAGATCTTCTTTGTTTGCCAATCCTAATTTGTCAATACTCTTTATTACCTGTTTGTCAATCATTTCTTCAATTTTTTGTTTTGAATCTTCTGATTGTTTTAACACTTCGTCTGCAAATTTACGTGCTTCTTCCTCTGTCATTTTTGCTTCATCGGCAGTTTTTTTTACAAATTCTTTAACTTTGTCTTTGGTCATTAAACCAAT
>JAMOQL010000006.1 GCA_027064025.1 Bacteroidales bacterium | reverse complement strand
GTCCATTTTAGTGCTATTTATGGAAATCTTACTGGAAATGAACGTTCTGTAGATAGAAATCTAAATTTCAAAACTGATATATTAAATGGTTCTTTATTATTTTCGTATAATTTCTATCATTGGTTGGGTAAACCTGATTTATTAATTACATATAGAGAGCAACGAAAATTAATTCCAATGATTTCTGTCGGATTAAGTGCTTTTAATTATTCTTCAAAAGGCGATTTGAAAGATGCAAATGGAAATGAATATCATTATTGGAAAGACGGTAGTATTAGAAATGAAATTGAGTCTCCAGAAAATGAATTTTCGAGCGTAATTTTGAATCGTGATTATAAATATGAAACAGATTTAAGAGATGCTGATTTAGATGGTTTGGGTAAATATACCAAAGCTGCTTTTGCTGTCCCAATAGATTTTAGTTTAGAATATAATATACATAAGCGTGCTATTATTAAATTAGGAGCTACCTATTTTTGGGTGTTTAACGATAATGTAGATAATATTTCATCTTCAGGTCAAGGTTTCCGAAAAGGAAATTCTGGAGGAGATAACTATTTATATACTTACGCATCGATAAAATTTGATTTATTTTCTAATGAAAAGGAAATTGCAGAAGATGGAACCTTCTTTGTTTCTGCAGATATTATTAATGCCATGAAAGCTGAAGATGGTGATAAAGATGGTGTCGTTGATATTTGGGATAAGTGCCTTGAAACTCCTGCTGGAGTTAAAGTTGATGACTTTGGCTGCCCATTAGATGACGATAAAGATGGGTTTGGAAATTATCTAGATAAAGAACTGAATACAGAGAAAGATTCAATTACAAATATGCAGGGTGTTAAGCTAACAGCAGAAGAATGGCAAACTTTAAGTGATACTACTGATGCTATAGAATACGACCAGATTTGTGATTATTATCCAAGTATGTGTTACGATAATCCTCAAGAAAGATATAGAAATATGTTTGTCAAGATTCCTGATAAGTTTAAAGAATTGGATAAGGATAAAGATGATTATATTTCTATTGAAGAAGTGAGTAAAGCCATCGATGAGTTCTTTAATATGACTTCTAATTTGAGTATAGATGATGTTTATGAGCTAACAGAATTCTTCTTTAGTCAGTAGTCTATTTTTCTATAATTTTTTGTGCGAAAGGGGTTGCTATAAATATTTCTCTAGGTTTTTATGTAAAACTATGATACTCCACAATCTATTATATAAATAGTCCTGTCCTTTTAGGTATTTGCTTTTCAGATTTTGGACATATTCAACATCTAGAATATTATATTTTTCGATTAACTTGGGTTCCGTATATTGCTCTAATAAGTATCTCAAATCGTTTTTTAACCAACGGTCTAGCGGGATACTAAAACCCCATTTTGGTCGGTCAAATATTTTTTCTGGGACATATTCGTAAAGGACTTTTTTTAAAAGATATTTTTGAACCCCATTTTTAATTTTAAGCTTGGGATCTAAATTAAGAGCAAATTCGACAACTCGGTGGTCGAGGAGAGGGACTCTAACTTCAAGAGCAGAAAACATGCTTGCACGATCTACTTTTACCAGCAAATCATCTTTTAAGTAATGTTTAATATCGAATATGGCTTGTTCTTCGCTTGCCTTAAGTTTTCGATTGCTTGTGACAATCTCGTTTAATAAATAAGTCTTTTGATACTTGCTAAGTTTAGAAATTTCTTTTGTACTAGAAAAGAATTGCTCTTGCGAGAAGATATGCGATTTTATTTTGCTATTGTCTTGGTACAGAAACAGTTCTGATGCTCTTTTGTATCTATCGGACATTTGTCTTAGAGCAAATGAAATTGGTTTTCGAAAACTTTTTACCAGAGGCAGGTCTAGTCTGGTGGCCCAATTGTACATGCCGTATCCATGGAAGAGTTCATCGCCACCATCGCCCGATAAAATAACACTTACTTTTTGTTTTGCAAGTTTAGAAACCAACATGGTTGGGAATCCTGAAGAATCTGTATAAGGCTCATCGTAGGCATTAAAAAAGTTATCGATAAGAGTTAAAACTTCTTTCTCCGAAACAATAAATTCATGATGATCACTATTGATATGTTTAGCTACTTTTTGTGCGTATTCAGTTTCGTTATATTGGCTTTCTTTAAAACCAACCGAGAAAGTTTTTATGGGTTTATCCGAAAGCTTTTGGGCAATAGCGCTCACCAAACTAGAATCTATTCCTCCGCTCAAAAAAGTTCCAAGTGGTACATCGCTCAACATTCTTTTTTTTACGGAATCAGTTATAAGAGCATCTAGTTTTTGTTTTGCGAGTTTTTCGTTGTTAATAGTCGATGTTTCTATTTGTTCTTCAATCGACCAGTACGAGTTAGTTGTCAATTTCTTATTCAGAAAGCTCGCTTTATGTCCCGCAGGAAATTTGAAAATGTTTTTAAAAAAAGTATGAGGCTCGGAAATGTATCCAATATTTAAGAATTGATTAATAGTAGCTTTATCAATACTAAGATTTTCTTTGATTAGTTTATATTTTAGTAATGCTTTTATTTCGGATGCAAAAGCAAAATTTTCTCCGTCAAAAAAATAAAATAGGGGCTTAATACCAAGCCTATCTCTGAAAAAATAGATTATTTTTGTTTGACGATCTAAAATAGAAATAGCAAACATACCGTTTAATTCTTTTACAAAATCAGCACCAATTTTTTCAAAAAGTTTTAAAATAAGTTCACTATCGGAAGGGTTATCTAGTTTGATTTTATATTTCTTAGAAAGGTCAATATAGTTATAAATTTCACCATTAAAGACCATACTGTATCTTTCGGAATGAGAGTGCATAGGCTGATTAGAATGCTCAGACAAATCTAAAATGCTCAACCTTGTATGTCCAAGACCAATTCCGTTTCTCTCCCAAAATGATTGATTGTTTGGACCTCGATGTTTTAAACTATCAACTGCTTCTTTTAGTTCAATAGTGTTTACCTGATCAGAAATATAGCCCGTAATCCCACACATATTTATAAATTGTAAAGTATAAAAGTAAAAGTAAGAAGTTTTTTAAATTGTTTCTATATTAGCAGCATAATATTTATGCAAATGGATTCTTTAGCCGTTTTAGATCAATATCGTCTTAATTTTAATGCTGGGGGCTTACATATTTTGAATGTGAGTCTTGCTATTATTATGTTTGGGATTGCTTTAGATATTAAAATATCAAATTTCAAAAATATTTTTTCTAAACCGAAGTCATTTATTATTGGCATTGTTTCTCAGTTTTTATTTTTGCCAACAGTTACTTATCTTCTTGTATTATTGTTAAAGCCAACAGAAAGTGTAGCCTTGGGTATGATTCTAGTAGCCGCTTGTCCTGGAGGAAATATTTCTAATTTTATTTCATCATTAGCAAAAGCAAATATAGAATTATCGGTAAGTTTAACAGGGGTTTCTACTTTACTGTCGGTATTCTTAACCCCTCTAAATTTTGCTTTTTGGGGAGGCTTGTATGTTAGTCGGACCAAATTGATGCATCCAATACAAATTGATTTTGTACAGATGTTTATCACTGTTATTCTTATTTTGGGATTACCATTAATTGTCGGTGTATTTTTCTCTAAAAAGTATCCAGGGATGACTAAAAAAATTCAGAAACCTATTAAGATAGCTTCAATAGTAATATTTATGATTTTTATTATTGTTGCTTTGGCTAACAATTTAAATTTATTTTTGAGATTTATTCACTTATTTTTTATACTCGTATTGCTTCATAATTTATTGGCTATAAGCACGGGTTTTATTTTAGCTAAGTCATTTAAATTATCTTTGCCAGATGTTAAGACAATTAGTATCGAAACGGGGATTCAGAATTCAGGCTTGGCTTTAGTGTTAATTTTTAATCCTAAAATATTCCCTCCAGAACTCGAAATTGGAGGTATGGCTTTTATTGCTGCTTGGTGGGGGATTTGGCATATCGTTTCAGGCTTATTCTTAGCCTTTATTTGGTCTAGAAAAAAATCGTAAATATTACTATGAAAGTTTATTCTTTGGGATATAATATCCTTAAAAATATAGTTGCAATTCCTTATCATTTATTTTATAAAAAAATAAAAGTGATAGGTATAGAAAATATACCAACAGCAAAACCTATTATTTTCGCCCCTAATCATCAAAATGCGTTGATGGATCCTTTAGCTATGATATTTACCACTCCCAATCAAATTGTTTTTTTGGCTCGTGGCGATATTTTTAAAGGGAAAAAGATGATTGCTTTTTTAAATTTTATCAAAATTCTTCCTGTTTACCGACAGCACGATGGAAAAGAAGCACTTAAAAAAAATGATGTCGTTTTTGCTGAATCAGTAGATTATCTAGAGAATAGTGGTAGCTTTTGTTTGTTTCCAGAAGCAAAACATAATCCGCACAGAAATCTTCGTCCGTTGAAAAAAGGAATTCCTAGAATTGCGTTTCAAGCTCTTAAAGCTAGTAATTTTGATTTAGACATTCAGATTATCCCAACCGGAATCTATTACGACGATAAGGATAATTCGGGAGCATATTTGCAAATTAAATACGGAAAACCAATATCTGCAAAAGACTATATCGAACAAATAAAAGAGAATGAGCAAAGAGCAATGACTGAATTAAGTAAAGATATGGCTCCGAAAATTCGTCCTTTAATTATCGATATTCCCGAAGACGAAAATTATTCGTTGATAGAAAAAATTAGAACTCTATACTCGCCTCGATTATTGCAGAAATCTAATCTTAAAATTAATGATGAGAATAAATTCTTGATGGATCAGGCTTTGATTGAAGAATTATCTAAAAATACTATTTCAGATTCTTTAAAAATGAAAGTTAATAATCTAAATACAGAATTAGAAAACAATCGTACCGAATTAAAAATACTTTTAAAATCGTTTTCTTTTGTTCAAGCGATTATTTCCATTTTGGGCTTTTTGGTTTTCTTTCCTATTGCATTTGCTGGACTTGTATTAAATAGTTTGCCGTTTTTATTGTCAAAATATTTACGAACTCATCTTATTAAAGATCCACAGTTTACAAGCTCAATAAAGTTTGTGGTTGGAGCCATAATAATGCCTATTTATTTTCTTGTACTTTCTTTGTTTAGTTTGTTTTTTGTCCCATATTATTGGGCTATAGCTGTTCTTATCGGTTTGCCTTTTGTCTCTTATATCAGCTATTACTATTTTAAAAGATTGTTGTTTATTCAGCAATTGTTAAAATATAGATTGGGGAAAAATAAAGATAAAATTGAGGAATTAAAGAATGATTTGTTTCTCGAATTAGATCAGTTGTTTATTGGATTTAAAGGATATAAGGAAGCATGAAGTAACTAATTCTTTTCTGTTTAATACGATGTTTTTGGCTACTAAACTTTTTAGATATTGGATATTAACAATGTATCTGATATAAAACATGAAAATCCCTAAAATAAAGTAGTAATAAATCAAAATCTTTTTCTCAATTTTGCATCGTTCATATGAGAGAAAATTCCACATACAACAAATCGACTAAAAACAAACTGTTTTTGAGTATCATGATATTTGCCTTTTTGTGGGTAATTATTGGTGACTTGGTAAACATGCACGTTAGGGTGATTACGGGTAAAGATTTGTATGGACACCATCAGCCCTTTTCTAAAACCCATAAGTCTAATGGGAAAACGTTTAAAGTTGGAAGTAAGAAAATAAATAAGACGACTAATAATAGTATCGTAAATTTATTTTTTAGTGAGTCCATTCAAGCCACTTTTTTAAGCCATACCAAAGACTTTTTGTATTGGTTTATTCCCCAATTAGTTGCTGAGAATTCTTCAAAATGCTCCTTAGGTAGAGCTCCTCCATATTCTGTATAAAAGCAAATTCTTTAATGTAGTTGCGAATAAGTTATGCAAAGCAAATTGTTGTTTTGTTGGTTCTTGTTGTTTAATTCCATTTTGATAATGCTTAATTATTAATTCCATTCGGGATAATTAATTTGTCCTTATCATACCTTGTAGGCTTTGCTTATAGGATATCGATTTCGAGTTGTAAAATCTAATTTTATAGAGGTATTAATGATTAGAAAAAGAATGTATTTCCTTATTATCGGCACTTTTGTGAGTTGGGTATCTTCTAGGAAATAAAAACATCATGCGGTAATATAGCTTTTTAGCTTGTGAATTACTTTTTGTACTTATATGGAATAGGTTCAATTAAAAGATTATTAGATTGAGAAAAATAATTACAATAATTCTGAGTATATCATATATATATGCTTGGTCGCAACATGCTACTATTAAGGTGCTTGACGCAGAAACGAAACAAATTTTGCCGTATGTTAACGTTTGTTTCGAAACGATTGATGAAGAACAAAAATATTTTGCAGTAACCGATGTTAATGGGGAAGCCAGAAATATTTGTACCAATTTAAGTAAAATAGCAGTTTCTTTTGTGGGATACACCACAATTATTGATACTCTAGAAGCTGGAGAAGATAAGATATATTATCTAAAATCGGATGTTTTTAATCTCGATCAGGTTGTGGTTACAGCTACTAGGACAGAGAAAGCTCTTAAAGATGCGCCAGTTATTACACAAGTAATCACAGCTAAAGATATGAGTAATAGGGGGATAAATAATATAAAAGATGTTTTGCAAGAAGATATACCCGGATTAGAGTTTCAGAGGGGAGGTTTTGGTTCTGATATTAAAATGCAAGGCTTAGAAGCCAAAAATATTTTGATTCTGATTGATGGTGAACGAATAGCTGGAGAAAGCGGAAATAATGTTGATTATTCTCGTCTAAATGCCGATAATGTTGAGCGGGTAGAGATTGTAAAAGGAGCGGCTTCAGCTCTTTATGGTTCGCAGGCCATGGGAGGAGTTATTAATATTATTACCAAAACACCGAGAAAGAAACTGGAAATCTCAGTAGGTTCTCGTTGGGCGGAGCAAAATGAAAAGAATTATTCCGATTTAGATCTTTCTGATGATAAATTTCGGTTTAAGGATAACCTTGATAGAATAAATTTGGATTATAATGCCTCGATAGGTTTTAATTTGAAACACATCTCTGGGCGGACAGATTTCTCTAGTAAATCGTTCGATGCTTATCAAGTGTACGATAAAGGCTCAGTATCAAAGGTGTTTAGTAATATTGATACAACAATTAGTAATGCCCTTAATCCATTTCCGACAGGAGTGAATGGTTATAAAGATTATTCTATTCAACAGAAGATTAATATTATCATTAATAAGAAACTAAAGTTAGATTTAAAAGGTTCTTATTATACTCACGATGAGTATGATTTTGTTCCAGATAATACTTTTCAGAATTTCGAAGATTATACTTATGGGGCTAAGTTAAATTATACAATTTCTGATCAATATTCTGTTGTGGCTTCTTATCATACAGACAACTATCAGAAATTTGATTATTACGAGAAGTTAGATAAAAAGAAACAAAATTATCAGAATATATTTGTCAATCCTAAGCTATTATTTTTTGCGGAAATTGGAAAGTTTCAGCAATTAACTTTAGGTACAGAGTATCTGTCCGATGGTCTTCTTAGTGATAAATTCTCACAAGAAAATTTGGAACAAAAAGAAAGTCAGACTTCTGTTTTTTTCATGCAAGACGATATCACGATTAGCAATCGTTTTAATTTTATTGTTGGAGCTAGGGTAGATGTTCATAGTGCTTTTGGCGCTCATTTTTCTCCAAAATTATCGGGAATGTATAAATATAAGAATTGGGCTTTTCGTATGAATTATGCCAAGGGGTTTCGGTCTCCATCGCTCAAAGAATTATATATGGACTGGCCAATAGCTTGGTTCACCATAAAGGGTGACGAGAATTTGCAACCCGAAACAAATAATTATTTATCGGTCTCATCAGAATATACTCTAGATTGGTTAAATATCTCAGCAACGGGTTATCAAAATTATTTAAAAAATAAAATTGATGGAGTATGGAATAATGCTCAGACGGTGTATCAATATGTTAATGTAAGTCAAGCAGAATTGTCGGGTTTAGAACTGTTGGCAAAATTTAAGGTGCTTAAACATTTCGTGGTTTCGGGGGCATATAGTTTTTTATACGATAAAAGACCACAGGGCGAATTGGTTTCTTCGGCAAGTCCACATTCCGGGAATTTTAAAATTTCGTATCGTTTAATACAAAGAAAATATCAGTTAAATGTTAACCTCTCATCAGTTATTACAGGTGCTAAAAATTACGAAGTTAGCGAACAGGTTTTTTATAGGGGAGAAGATGTTGAAGGGATTTATCCAGTACATTTCGATGCTTATTCTATATGGAAGTTGGCGGTAAGTCAACAGTTCTTTAATGGAATAAATCTAACTATAGGTATTGATAATTTGTGGAATTACACGGCCGATGTGGTTAGCTTTAATACCTCTATGAGCCCAGGAAGACGTGCTTTTGTGAGTTTTAAAGTTAATATCGATAAAGTAAGTAAAATAAATAAATAAGTATAATTAATTAAATTTTTTAAAATGAAAAACAATTTTAGATTTTTTGGATTGGCTCTTTTGGGCTTTAGTTTGATGTTTTCGTCTTGTAAGAAAGATGAGGAAACACCAGTTGTGGAAAGTAGTAATCCTTCTACTGTGAGTTTAACAACTCAAAATAATGTTGAAACTGATGTTTGGGTATATTATTCGTTCGACTCAAAATCGGAAGTGGCAGGAATAGATTCTAGTAATTTTAATACCTCAGATGCTTGGGATATTGCGTTCCATAGTCGTCACGTACGGTTGAATGGAGGAACTTCTGGAGTAGGTGTGGCTGCGGCTTACGATGCTGGTGTTGTAGATTTTGATTCTGTAACAGAAGCTAGTGAAACAGGTTACACAGAAGATTCTTTTATAGAAGATGCTCTTTATGCTGGGAATGGTGCTATGGGGCCTATTTATGTTTCTACTAATATGAGTTCGGTATTCGAAAATGCATTTACTTTCGATTCTAATACTCACCCACCTACATATTCAGCAAACAATAATGTTTATGTTATAAAAACTAGAAGCGGTAAATATGCTAAAATTATGATTAAAGATTATTATAATGATACTGGAGATTCTGGTTACATCACATTTAAGTATACTATTAATAAAGATGGTGGACGAACTTTTTAAATTCTGTTATAGAATAAATTTGTGTAAATAGTTTTATGTTTATTAATCTCTCTCTATGCATTTGCTGGGGAGAGATTTCATTTTGTTCTATAAGGAATTGTAAAGGAAAAAGTTGCCCCTTTCCCTATTCGGGACTTAACTTCTATTTGTCCACCCATTAAGTGGCATAAGCCCTTACAAATGGATAAGCCTAGTCCTGTTCCCCCAAAATCTCTAGTTATAGAATTGTCTGCTTGTTGAAATCGTCCAAATATTTGTTTCAATTTGTTTTCTTCAATTCCTATTCCAGTGTCCTTGACGGTAAATTTAATAAAATTAGGTATTATTTCATAGGAGATATTTATTTCTCCTTCGTTGGTAAATTTTATAGCATTTTGGATGAGGTTTGTAAGTATTTGTCGGACTCTAATTTCGTCGAAATGGGCATATGCTAGTGTATCATCTGAAAAGAATAACTTCGAAGATAATAATATTTTTCCATCTTCTTTTTCTTTCGATACCTTAGGATTTACATAAAAGCTTTGCAGAGTTTCTTGAATAAAAGTATTAATATTATTTTTTATTGGGTTTAGTTTTACTTGTTTAGCATCGATTTTTGAAAAATCGATAATGTCGTTAATTAAGATTAGTAATTGATTGGCATTTTTGCCTATTATTCCAAGAAACTGTTTACTCTCTTTATCGATAGCTTTATTTTTCTTTAGAAGTTCACTAAATCCAACAATAGCATTCATTGGAGTTCTAATTTCGTGGCTCATATTTGCTAAAAATGAGGACTTTAATTGGTCGGATTCAATGGCTTTATTGGCTAGTTCAATTTTCTCGTTTATGATTTCTTGTATGTCGTATTGCAGCATATTTACCATATTAAAAATATCCGAAAAAGTATCGTTATCATCAACTTCGTATTCGATAGGCTTGTAATTATTGTCCCAAGACACTCGTCCCAATATTTCGAACAAATCTTTGAGTTTCTTCTGACTGTGCTCAATATATTTTTTACTTTTTTTTAATTCTGCTTCGAGCTCTTTTATTTTATTGTTTTTCGACTGTATTTTAAGTGGTGGACGCTTGCTTTTTATTTCTTTTTCAAATTTGTAAATATTGTTAAATGTATCCTCTATATTAGGGAATGTTAATAAATTCGAAAATCTAGAATTTATCAATTTTGATAATGAGATTGCAACTCTGGTTATGGTATTCTGACCGAAATATACAAAGTATTCTACCTGATCGGATACTTCGGATGTCCATTTTTCTGTAGCTTTTCGCGCTTTTAAACTAATCCGTTCAAAATTAGTTAAATCATAAATGATTATTGGCTTAATGTGAGAAGGGAAATATTCTTTGACAAGAATATTGTGGCTCTTTATTAATTCTTCGACCTGTTCAATATCAGAAACCGTTCCCCAATATTTTCTAAGAAGAATATGTCCATCAATAATACATGTTTGAATCTTATTTAGTTCTATATTCTCGTTCTTAATAGATACAACTCTGTATTGTTTGTGGTCGACAGTTAAGTATTCCTTTTTTAATAACCATTGCTCGTAAAAATAAGGGTTAGGGAAAGGCTCTATTTTTTCTTGCTTATTTTCTTTACTGCTTATGTTTTCGGATTTGGCTATTAGTAGGGCTTCTAAAGCTTTGTCAAAATCAAGATAACTTGAATAATTAAAATTCTTTACAGTTAAGTTGATTAGCTTAAAAGCAAGATTTATAGTTAATGACGTCTGAGTAATAGCCATTGATTTTGTCCTGCTTCTAACTTCTTTTAAGTACCAATTTTTAACTAATTCTCTAGAACGTAATGTGGCATGTTTATATTGTCGATAATCATTTAATATATAAAAAGATTCTTGGTCTCCAAATAGTGTTTCTATAACTAAGTTTATTAATTTTATCGACACTTTCGAATTAGAATAATTGGCATTACCAGAAACATCTAAGATTATTATTGAATAATCGACGCACTTTATTTTTAATACATAGTTATCTTCTAAAGAATAATATTCCCAGTTTTTAGGAGCAATTATTTTATACTGTTGATTATTAACATCGATGAATCTTTTTTCTTTTTCCCAAATTGCATCAAAAGCATTTTCGGAAAATAATGTTGTAACAGTTGTTTGTTTGGTTTGTGTGCCTTTAAAGTATTCATATAAAGTAGCTTTACTGTCTGTAGCAAATTTCACAGGGTAATTTTTGACTGCCAAACGTGATAATCGAATAATATTTTTTGTAAAAATGTCAATATTATTGTAAACAGTGCTATTAATTCGGGATTTATTTTTGTTTGCCCAATCCATTAAATAGCGTCGACCTTCATACGAAATACCATTAAAATTAGATGCGTCAATTAAAATATTGAAAGAACTGTAAGGTGGAATAAAGTCGTCAATAATTTGGTTAATAATTTCTGTGGAGAGTATACTATCTGTCAAATTTTGATGACCAGAAAGTGTTCTCGAAATAATTTGTCTCTCGTATAGTTTATATGAACATACGAAATCAGTTTCCTCAGACTTATAAGTCCATTCTGTTTTTTCAATATATTTTATATCAATATCCTTAATGGTCTCGTAGGTTTTACTTTTCTCCCAATAAGTATTAAATGGGTTTTTAGAATTTCCTATTGGAGATGGAGTAATGGTTTGTGATAGATTTTTATTGGCAACCTGCTTTATCACTTCGTTGTTTAGGATATGGGTGATAGAATCAGAGTAATTGTCAAAAATTAATATCTTTTTTAATTTTGTTGACAGTAGAGCCCCTGCTTTAACGTAAATATTCTGAAAAGATGATAAATTGTAGAAGACTAAAGCATCTATTCTGTTGCTATACTTTTCATTCCATCTAATATATTCGTCTTTTAATTTTAAGGATCGAAGGTGTAGATTCTTATAATCGTGTATTAATATAAAGTGTTCATTATTGGGGAATAATAGATTAATTATTTTATCAAAAAATAATTGTTGCTCTTTATAAATTCTGAGATTGATTCGACCATTTAGAATAACAAGAATATTATTATCGCCAATTAATTTGACTTGTATGTAATAATTAGTTTGAGAATCTTTATAGTACCAATCTTTTGATTCAGTTATTTTATATCCTGATATGGGGCAAGTGGATCTTGTTATTTGGTCGTTTGAACTTAGCATTTTAAATATTTGCTTAGGTCAGATTATTAATCATTTCTATTAATAATTTTTGATCAATAGGTTTAGAGATATAATTATCGAATCCTGCAGCCAAACATTTTTCTTTATCAGCTTCAAAAGCGTGAGCTGTTTGTGCAATTGCAGGGGTAGAGTCGTTACGGTCTTTAATTATTTTTAAAAATTCGTAACCGTTTAACTCTGGCATTTGAATATCGACGAGGTATAAGTCGAAAGATTCCGATTCAAGAATTTTTAGAGCCTCTATTCCATTTTCTGCATAACTAATGCTAAAAGGTAGTTCTTCTAATTGGGCTTTTAGTAACAGATAGTTATCTAAGTAATCTTCTATAATAAGTATTTTTTTTTGCATTAAATTGTAATAATATAATCGTGTTTGTTTTAAGGTTAATTGGTGTATTTTTTGCCCAAGATATTTTATAAAAATTTATTTTTGAGAACACAAAGCTATTGTAAATTATTTAATAATCATTATTATTTCATAATATTACGTGAGGGGTAATAAAAAGTTGATGAAAACTCAATAATTTATGCTCTTAATCTTAGAAAAAATATTTGTTGTAATGTTATACTTCTATATCTTTACTCAATCAAAAATATTAATATGAAATTAGATAAGAAAGTTCCTCAATTTTTGAAATTATTAGTAGTTAATAATAATAGAGAGTGGTTCAACGATAATAAGGAATTATTTCTTGAAGCAAAAGCATTGTTCGAGGAATTTATTCAAGCAGAAATTATAGAAATATCTAAGTTCGATTCGAGAATAAAAGATTTGCATGTGAAAGATTGTTCGTTTAGAATTTATCGCGATTTACGATTCTCGAAAGATAAAACACCTTACAAAATTCATTTTTCAGCCTATATGGCAGAAGGAGGTAGAAAGAGTCCTTGGGCAGGATATTATACTCATATTGAGCCCGATGCTAATCTTATTGCAGGAGGATTACATCACCCACAGAGAGAAATATTAAACAAAGTAAGAACTTTGATATATCAGAATCCAAAGGCTTTTAAAACGATTGTTGAAGATGAAAAATTCGCACAACATTTTCCGCAAATTTCTGGCGAACAATTAAAATCGGCTCCAAGAGGGTTCGATAAAAAATTTAAAGATATGGATTTAATAAAATTTCAATCCTACGATTTTTTTAGATATGTAAGCGATCAGGAGTTAGTTGCCGATAATTATTTTGATAAAAGTATGGCATCTTTTAGAATTTTGAAAACTGTCAACGATTATTTCAATCAAATCATCAGTGCTTAGTCTGTATTTTTAGTAAAACTTATATACCTTTATTTAATATTATTAAAGATACTTAAATAAATAAAAAAATATCATGAAAATATTATCAACAAAACAAATAAAAAAAACAGATAGTCTTGTCTTTTGGGCAAGCGATAAATCTGTTTCTAAATATCTTAACAAAGATCAAGAGAAATATTTAAAAAGGAAAATTAAAGAAAAAAAGGAACTTGTAATTATCGATATGCAAGGCTCGTTTATTTTTATTGTAAATATTAAACAGAATAATATTAATAAGGAGAAGGAACTATATAGAAATCAAGCGGCTTCTGTTTTTTCGCAGTTGAATAAAGAACAAATAAAATCTTTACATATAGAAGCAGAACATTCAGATAAAGAACAAGTTTTTGCTTTCTTAGAGGGGATTTTGTTGGGTTCGTATTCGTTTACAAAATATTATTCCGATGAAAGTAAAAATAAAACATATTTAAAAAATATAACTGTTAATTCAGCTTTAACAGAATCCAATTTATTAGAAGTAGAGGCTTTGTGCAGAGCAGTAAGTTTTTCTAGAGATTTAGTAAATGAGCCATTGTCTTATTTAACTGCTGAGCAATTAGGAAAAGAAATAAAAGCTTCTGGAAAAAAATATAATTTTAATACCGAGGTTCTTGGAAAGAAACAAATAGAAGCTTTAAAAATGGGAGGCTTGCTTGCTGTTAATTCGGGAAGTTTCGATCCTCCAACTTTCTCTGTATTAGAATGGAAACCTGAAAATCCGAAAAATACTAGGCCGATTGTGATTGTTGGTAAAGGGGTTGTGTTCGATACAGGAGGCGTGAGTTTAAAACCAACAGCAGGAAGTATGGATTTAATGAAATCGGATATGGGAGGAGCCGCAGCAGTGATAGGTGCGATGCAAGCTGTTGCTGATAATAAATTAAATGTTCATGTTATTGCTTTAGTTCCTGCTACCGACAATAGACCAGGAAATAAAGCTTATGTGCCTCAAGATATTATTACAATGCACGATGGAACAAAAGTAGAAGTTCTTAATACAGATGCCGAAGGTAGAATGATATTAGCCGATGCCTTAAGTTATGCTAATAAATTTAATCCCGAATTAGTTATAGATTTAGCAACACTTACAGGAGCAGCACATGCTGCAATTGGAGAATATGGAATTGTGAGTATGGGAAACGCATCTAATAAACAAAAATCTAAACTGGCAAGTAGTGGCGATAAGGTTTACGAGCGACTTGTAGAATTTCCTTTTTGGGAAGAATATGGCGAATTGATAAAGTCAGATATCGCCGATATTAAAAATCTTGGAGGTCCAGTTGGTGGAGCGATTACTGCTGGTAAATTTTTGGAACATTTTACTAAATTCCCTTATATTCATTTAGATATTGCAGGACCAGCATATATATCTGCAAATAATTCATACAGAACTAAAGGAGGAACAGGGGTTGGTGTACGATTGCTTTACGATTTCTTTAAGAACTATTAATAGCCTTTGTTTTTTAGAATAAGGATGAATAAATATTTGAAAATACTTATAGGTATAGTTTGGTTAATTTGTCTTACTGTACTTATTATTTCCTTAACAAATATTATTCCTGAAAATAGTTTACAAGCCTTCAAATGGTACATTATTTTCACATTTATATTAGTTACAGGTTTAATTAAAGAATACCTAATTTAAAGAGAAAAGCCATGTTAGTTAAAACATTTGGAGCTGCTGTTTTTGGAGTCGATGCTCAGATTATTACCGTTGAGGTGAATGTGTCTCAAGGGATCAATTTTTATTTAGTAGGTTTACCCGATAATGCTGTAAAAGAGAGTCAGCAACGCATAGAGTCTGCATTAAAAACAAATGATTATAAATGGCCAGGGAAAAAAATAGTTATCAATATGGCTCCTGCCGATATTCGTAAAGAAGGTTCTGCTTACGATTTAACTCTAGCAGCGGGTATTTTAGCCGCCTCTGGTCAAATCGATGAAGATATTCTTAAAGATTATTTAATTATGGGCGAATTGTCTCTAGATGGAACCATTCAGCCTATTAAAGGAGCCTTGCCAATTGCTATTCAAGCAAGGAAAGAGAATTTTAAAGGCATTATTCTTCCAAAACAAAATGCTAGAGAAGCAGCCGTGGTTGATCAGCTAAATGTTTATGGTGTACAGAATATAAAAGAAGTAATTAAAATATTAAATAAGGAAAGTAAGCTTGAACGAACGGTTGTTCATACACGAGATGAGTTTTTTGCAAATGTTAACGATTTCCCTTTCGATTTCTCTGATGTCAAAGGACAAGAAAATGTTAAAAGGGCACTTGAAATAGCCGCCTCTGGTGGACATAATATTATTATGATTGGACCTCCTGGAGCAGGGAAAACGATGTTAGCCAAACGATTTCCAAGTATTTTACCTCCCTTGAGCTTACACGAAGCTCTAGAAACAACTAAAATACATTCTGTGGCAGGGAAGATGGATAAAGATACCAGTTTAATGACTGTGCGTCCTTTTCGTTCTCCGCATCATACAATTTCCGATGTGGCTTTAGTTGGAGGTGGAACTTTCCCTCAGCCTGGCGAAATATCATTGGCACATAATGGAGTATTATTCTTAGATGAACTGCCTGAGTTTCAAAGGAGTGTTTTAGAAGTGATGCGTCAGCCTCTCGAAGATAGAAAAGTCAATATTTCAAGAGCTAGATTTTCTGTGGATTATCCAGCAAGTTTTATGCTGATGGCTTCAATGAACCCTTGTCCCTGTGGATATTATAACCATCCCGATAAGGAATGTGTTTGTGGAGCAGGGGTTGTACAGAAATACTTAAATAAAATATCTGGGCCGCTTTTAGACCGAATAGATATTCACCTAGAAGTTATTCCCGTTCCGTTCGAAAAATTAAGCGAGGAAGCTGAAGGAGAGAAGAGTAAAGATATTAGAGCTCGTGTGGTGGCTGCCAGAATTATTCAAAATGACCGATTTATAGAAGATAGTGGAATTCATTCGAACGCTCAGATGACTCCAAAAATGATTCAAAAGTATTGTCAATTAGATAAACCTAGTCAAGCCTTATTGAAAAATGCGATGGAAAAATTAGGCTTATCAGCAAGAGCGTATGATCGGATATTAAAAGTTTCAAGAACCATAGCTGATCTCGAAAAATCAGAAAATATTACACATCTCCATATTGCAGAAGCCATTCAATATAGGAGCTTAGATAGAGAAAGTTGGGCTGGATAAAAGATATTTAGCTATTATTATAAAATTAATAAACATATAATGGGACAGACATTTGTAGAAAAAATCTTAGGAGCAAAAACAGGAACTATTGTTTTTAAAAAACCAGATATCGTTTTAACACACGATAATACCGCAAGTATAAAGAATACTTTTGAGAAAATGGGAGGAGATAAGGTGGCCGACCCAAGCCAATTATTAATAGTGTTAGATCATAATGCTCCTCCAACAACGGCTAAGTTAGCAACACAATATCAGGTGGTTAGGGATATTGTTAAGGCACAGGATATCGAAAAATTTTATGATGCCGGTCGTGGAATTTGTCATCAGATTATGTCGTATCATGCTCAGCCAGGGATGATAATTGTGGGTAGCGATAGTCATACTTGTACAGCAGGAGCTTTTAATGCTTTAGCTGCAGGAATAGATCGTACAGAGGCAGCTGGTTTATGGAAACGTGGAGAAACTTGGTTTCGAGTACCAGAATCTTTAAAAGTAACCTTGACGGGGAAATTAAAAGAAGGTGTTTTTGCAAAAGATATATCGCTTTGGATAATTGGTATGATAGGGTCCGATGGAGCCAATTATATGTCTATTGAGTATCATGGCGATGGTGTTAATACTCTATCTATGGCACAAAGAATGACTTTGACTAATTTGGCATCAGAGATGGGGGCTAAAAATGCAGTATTTCCTCCCGACGATGTCCTAAAAGAGTATTTCGACGGAGCGTTTCCTCATCAACCAATTTGGGCAGATGACGATGCTGAGTATATCAAAGAAATTGAAATTAATTTGGATGAGTTATTTCCTCTAGTTGCTGCTCCACATCATGTAGATAATGTAAAAGCACTTTCTGAAGTTCAAGGTACTGAATTGCAAGAGGGCTTGATAGGAACTTGTACTAATGGTCGATTAGAAGATTTACGAATTGCGGCCGAAGTATTAAAAGGAAAAAAAGTAAAAGAAGGCTTTCAGCTTTTAGTAACTCCTGCCTCGCGAGAGATTTATTCTCAAGCTATAAAAGAGGGATTAGTAGAAATTTTTATTGAAGCTGGGGCAAATATTCTGTCACCTTCTTGTGGACCATGTTTAGGAACAGGGCAAGGTATTCCTGCCGATAATTACAATGTAATTTCGACTGCAAATAGAAATTTTAAGGGACGAATGGGTAATCCTAAATCCCGTATTTATTTAGCTTCTCCAGCGGCAGTTGCAGCTTCTGCAATTACTGGTGTGATTACCGATCCTAGGGGTATAAAAGCTAATGATGTTTTCCCTTTCCAGAAAGAATCAGTCAATACTTTAGAAATTGAAGAAACAGATAATAGAAAAGTTAATGGAGTTTGGAATTATACTGATGCTGATAATTTGAATACAGATCAAATGTTTGCAGGAAATTTAACTTATCAAGTTTTGAGTTCTGATGCAGAAAGTATTATGCCTCACCTTTTTGCGGGTTTTGACGTTAATTTTACAAAAAATCTAGCCGAAAACGATATTCTTATTGCTGGTGATAATTTTGGCTGTGGGTCGTCTAGGGAGCATCCTGCTGTTGGTCTTGCTTATGCTGGTGTAAAGGCAGTAATTGTAAAATCAACTAATCGTATTTTTTATCGTTCGTGTATTAACCAAGGATTGGCATTAATTGTAAATCCCGAAATTGTTGAAGCGTATTCTGCAGGAGACGATGTGGTTATTGATTTTGAAAATGGTGAAATATCGATAAATGGGAAAGCTTTTGGTTTTGCTCCTCTTCCAGAGAAATTAATGCAGATTATAGAAAAGAAAGGATTGGTGAATTGGGTTAAATCGCAATCTTAAGAGAATAATATCAAATGTGTTTATTATGATTGGTAAATAAAGAGAAATAATTTATATTGGTCATTTGAAGATATACTTGATATTTAATCACATAAAAAAATCCAACTCTTATAAGAGTTGGATTTTTTTATGTGATTAAAGGAAAACCTATTTAGCTTTTTTAACTCTAGTTGTTTTTCTTTTTGGTCTTTTTGCTTTGGCTTCTTCAGCTGCAATTCTTTCTAATTCTAATTTCTTTTCAAGTTCCTCTAAAGGCATCTCTATGTCTTTATCAACTAAAATACGTCCACAATATTCGCAAACAGAAATTTTGTTTCTCATACGAATATCCAACTGTCTTTGAGGGGGGATTTTATTAAAACAACCGCCGCAAGCATTTCTTTCTACAGGAACAACCGCTAGACCGTTTCTTGCATTACCACGGATTCTTGTATAAGCATTTAATAAACGTTCTTCAACAGATTCAGAAATACGTTTAGACTGTTTTGTTAACTCGTCCTCTTCTTTCTGAGTTTCTTTAGTAATAGACTCTAACTCATTGTGTTTAAGATCTAAATCTTTAGTTCTATCTTCAATAAACTGTTTGGCCTTTTCTAAGGTTTTATTAACTTCGTCAAGTTTAAATTTAAACTCACGAATTTTCTTTTCGCAAAGTTCAATTTCAAGATTTTGGAATTCTACTTCTTTAGTTAAAGCATCAAATTCGCGATTGTTTCTAACATTATCTTGTTGCTCTTCGTATTTTTTTATTAATACACGAGCATCTTCGATTTCGTTATTTTTGTTGCTGATAGCAGTCTCGTTATCTTTCAACTCAGTTTCCAATTTCTCAATACGAGTTTGTAAACCTGCAATTTCGTCTTCAAGGTCTTGAACTTCAAGAGGTAATTCTCCTCTTAATATTTTTATTTTAGTTATCTCAGAATCAATCTTCTGTAAATTGTATAGCGCTCTTAGACGCTCTTCTACGCTTAATTCATTAGAAACCTTAGCTTTTGCCATCTTATAAATAATTTATCGGATTCGTATTTATCTCTGAAAAATGAATTGCAAAATTACTAAATTTTTTGCTAATAATATCATAAAATATGTCTTTGCTATATTGTTCACTTTCAAAATGTCCAATATCTGCAATGAGCAAGTCATTTTCAGCTTCAAAAAATTCGTGATATTTAATATCTGCAGTCACAAAAATATCAGCTTTACGCTTCGCTTTTTGTATTAAGAAGCTGCAAGAACCACCACATACAGCCACTTTCTTTATTTTTTTTCCTGTTAATGGAGAATGTCTTAAATTTTGCAGATTAAAAATTTGTTTTAATTTCAGTAAAAATTCCTTTTCGTCGATTGGCTCAGATAATTCGCCTATTTTCCCAAGACCAATCGATTGATCTTTTTGGTCTAAAGTATAAATATCGTAAGCAACCTCTTCGTATGGATGAGCCGAAATCATACTTTGTATAATTTTATTTTTTAAATGTGTAGGGAAAATACTTTCTACTCTTATTTCGTCTTCAGTATGAATTTCTCCAATTTTTCCCACAAAAGGTTGTGCATTTTCTAGAGCTCTATATGTCCCTTCTCCTTTAATATTAAAGCTACACTGATCATATTTTCCAATATGTCCAGCTCCAGAATCTAGAATAGCCTTTCTTACTTTTGTAACATGACTTTTAGGAACATAAACTACAATTTTTTTTAGTCGAGCAGAAGTAACTTCAATAGTTTGAATATTTTTTAAGGATAATTTTTCAGCCATTTTATAACTAACTCCTTTAGGAAAAGTATCTAAATTAGTGTGCATTGCATATATTGCAATATCATTTTTTATAGCTTTTACGATACTTCTTTCTACATCATTTTTGCCTGTGAGACTTTTCAAACCTTTAAAAATGATAGGGTGATGAGCGATAATAATATTTGAATCTTTATTAATAGCTTCATCAATAACTTGTTCGGTAACGTCTACGGTAAGAAGAACGGAAGTGATTTTGTTCTCAACGTTTCCAACTAATAACCCACAGTTATCCCACGATTCTTGATACGATAAGGGAGCTTCTTTTTCAAGCACTGCTATAAGTTCTTTAATTTTTTTCATCTATATTAAGAATGATTACAGAAGTATTATTTAATCCCGTTCGGGATATTTATTTTTTTGATGTTTACATCGAAAATGTTGATTTAGATATCTATCGAATCTCTAATTGAAAGTAATTCCTCCTTAATATTTTGAAGTTTTACTACAATTTCAAAATTGTGAATGGTAGATTCCTTATTGTCCCTTAATTTTTTCTGAGCCCCTTTTAGAGTCATTCCTTTTTCTTTTACAAGATGGTAAATAAGTCTAAAATGATCTAAATCTTCAGGTCTAAATTGACGATTTCCTTTTTTATTCTTAATGGGTTTGATAATATCAAATTCTTTTTCCCAAAAACGGATTAAAGAAATATTAACATCAAACATATCAGCCACTTCACTGATACTATAAAGTATTTTTTCTATTTTGGGCTTCTTATAAGGCATGTGTTTAAACCTTAATCTAAAGACTGACCACCTGGTTGAGTAGATTGTTTAATCATTTCGTCGTATTGAGCAGGTGTCAAGTCTTCGAAATAAAAATTAATTGGATCAATTGCTCTTCCGTTTTTTCTAACCTCGTAATGTAAATGAGGTCCAGTAGAAAGCCCTGTGTTACCAACTAATCCAATAATTTCGCCACGCTTAACTTTTTGTCCTTCTTTCACCAAAAATTTAGATAAATGAGCATAACGCGTTTTGTATCCAAACCCATGATTAATGACTATTTGGTTTCCATATCCTCTTTTCGAGGACTTTATTTTTTCAATAACACCATCTCCTGTTGCATGAATTTCAGTTCCTTTTCGAGCCGTTAAATCAGTTCCTTCGTGTAATTTCCAAATCCCGTAAATAGGATGTTTTCTCATGCCAAAAGGTCCTATTCTTTTTATTTGACTACTCTTAATTGGCAAAATAGAAGGGATGCGTTTAATCATTTGATCCTTCGTTTTGGCTAAGTCGGCAACTTCATCAAAAGATTTTGATTGAATATATAATTGTTTAGAGATAATATCGAAACGTTGTGTAGTATTAGCAACAATTTCTTTTTGATCTAAGTGGCGTAGACTTTGATAACTATCAACCCCACCAAAACCAGCTTTTCTAACATCCTTAGAAATAGGTTCGGCCTCAAAAATAGTTCGGTAAATATTATCGTCTCTATATTGGATATCTTTTAATACGCCTGTAATTTCATCTAATTCTTTATTTAATACTTGATAATTAGCTAGGATTTCTTGCTTTTCTCTTTTAAGTTCTTTCTCTTTTGGAGAATCAATAAAATAAAAGAAAACAATAACTAAAATTATTCCAAAGAATAAACTACCAATGAAGTGAGGTATTAATCGCTTGGTTTTTTGAACGAAAGAATTGTCAACTTTTTCGTACGAAACTGTATCCGGATTGTATTTAAATTTACTTTTTGCCATATAGTTTGAACTTTAAAACAAGTATATTTTCTATATAACTCGCATTAAGTGTGCAAATTTAATTAAAAAATCTAAATTTGCAAAGCTTCTTCGATAAGACTAATAATAATAGTCTATTTGTTAACAATAGAATATGAATAAATTGTTTACAAATGTATTAGAAGTTTGATTTACAGTGTTTTATATTATAAATAAGAATTGTTGATAAAGTATGAATGCAAAAGAATTACGCCAATCATTTTTAGATTTTTTTAAGTCGAAAGAACATAAAATTGTGTCTTCGTCGCCTATGGTTATTAAAGGAGATCCGACTTTGATGTTTACTAATGCGGGAATGAACCAGTTTAAAGAAGTATTTTTAGGTATAGGAAAACCACCTGCTAAGCGAGTTACCGATACCCAAAAATGTTTGAGAGTTAGTGGAAAGCATAACGATTTAGAAGAAGTTGGTCACGATACGTATCATCATACCATGTTCGAAATGTTAGGGAACTGGTCTTTTGGTGACTATTTTAAAGAAGAGGCTATTTCTTGGGCTTGGGAATATTTAACAGAAGTTTTAAAGATTGATGAAAGTCGCTTATATGTTTCTGTTTTTGAAGGGGCTAAAGAAGATAATCTTGAGAGGGATAATGAAGCGGCTCGAATTTGGGAACAGAGAATAGATAAAGATAGAATCATCAATGGAAATAAAAAAGATAATTTTTGGGAAATGGGAGAACAGGGTCCTTGTGGTCCTTGTAGTGAAATCCATGTGGATTTACGTTCTGATGAAGAAAGAGCTAAAATATCTGGTAAAGATTTAGTAAACCAAGACGATCCTTTAGTTGTCGAAATTTGGAACTTAGTTTTTATTCAATACAATAGAAAAGCAAATGGAGATTTAGAGAAATTACCAGCACAACATGTCGATACAGGAATGGGTTTCGAGCGTTTGGCAATGACCGTTCAGGGTAAAAAATCTAATTATGATACTGATATTTTTCAGCCATTGATTCAGAACATTGCAAAACTTTCGAATAAAACATATGGCGAAAATGAAGATAACGATATTGCAATGCGAGTAATCTCCGATCATCTTCGTGCTATCAGTTTTTCTATTGCTGATGGTCAGTTACCCTCGAATACCGGTGCTGGTTATGTAATACGAAGAATTTTACGAAGAGCAGTG
>JAMOQL010000005.1 GCA_027064025.1 Bacteroidales bacterium | reverse complement strand
CTAGTACATTAATTTACAAAAACTGTTTCAACGTTGCTTTGTATGATATATTTTTTCTAATTTTTCACTAATTTCTTAATGAGGAAATGTTGCTTTGTTTTGATTTTCAGATAATATACTCCCTTTACAAAATTGCTCATATTAATCCGCAAATTACTTGTTGTCAGGACAAGCCTTCCTTCTATATTAAAAACATCAATACTTTCAATTTTTTGTTTCGAAATAACATTTACAAAATCATATGTTGGATTGGGGAAGACCATTATTCTATCTTTCATAACCTGAATAACCGATAAATCAACTAAAGAATTTTTAGAAATCAGCCATAAACCAGGATCAAACAAAACCGTATCAACAACAAATGGAATATCCACAATAAATTGTTGTTGATTGTATTGATTATTTAATCTTAAATTTAATGTATCATTCTCCCCAATTAACTGAATTGGCACAAAAAGTTTAAAAAAACGACCATCATTTAACACTGAGCTTTGATTCAACTCAATTAACAACTGATGATTTTCAGACTGAGACCATTCTACATGATAAATTGGATAACCCTCTCCATAAAACCAATCATCCATAAATTCGGTTAAAGAGGTATCGGCTTGTTGTTCGAAATGATTAATCAAATTAGGAGTTCTTACAAAAGAAAAAGATAAATCAGTATCATTTAAATAATTACGTATAGATTGAAAAAAATCTTCATCTCCAATAGTCCATCTTATCATATGCAAAATATAAGATGCTTTTCGGTATGTTAATCTTGAACTAAACAAAATAGATTGATCTAAAGTATCGACAGGTAAAACCGTTCCTGTACTATCTGCTGTTATTTTTGAAACCTCAACTTCTTTCCAAAAAGGATACCAATATGCGTCTTGATAATTTTCATAACACAAACCAGTACAATATGTTGCAAAGCCCTCGTTTAACCATAAATCTTCCCACGAACCACAAGTAAGATAATCTCCAAACCACTGATGTGCCAACTCATGAGAAATAATCTCGAAATCAAATCTCCCCATTGAAGAAATTGTTTGATGCTCCATGCCACCCAGTATTGGAAATTCCACATGCCCATATTTTTCTTTCTTAAATGGATAGTTAATAAAAAGAGAATCGTAAATATTAACAAAGAGTTCTGTTTTATCAATATTTATTTCCTTCTGAGATAAATTGTCTTGATATAAATAATTCAGGAATAATATGGAATCATTATTCTTAGTATTAATATATGAATGATATTCGTAATAATCACTCACAGCAATCGACACAAGATAAGGTGCAACAGGAAATCTATGTTTCCACATATAAGTTGTTTCTATTCCATGACTTACCGAATTGGTCAACAAACCTAGAGATACTCCAATATTGTTACTAGGACAAGTAATATTAATATCTACGGAATCAATCTTATCGTCTAAATTATTCTTACAAGGCCACCAATCAGATGCCCCATAAGGCTCAGAAAGTGTTGCTAGAACAGGAATGTAATTGATTGAATCTTGAACAGAAATAAAAAAAGCATGATTATTACGACTTGGTTCACCTTGATAATAAATACAAATGGAATCTAAGCTTCCTGTGCTAATATTTTGAATATCGATATTAATTAATCCACATTGATGTGAATAATTAAGCATATTACCTCTTTGTTTTATAGAATCTATGTTTAAAGAATCTGATAAATTAAGAACTAAGGAATCTAAATTCTCAAAAGATTTATAGTTTACGTCAACAGCTCCTTTGATATAATAAATGGACGGATCGACATTAAAAGATAAACGCTGAAAAACAACATCATATTTCTGCATATTGGTATCGAAAGCCGATGCCAAAGAAGTGGATTTTATTTGATGATATTCAGGAATAACGGGCAAGCTACTATATTGCGCCGACACGGGAAGAATAGTTAATATTGTAAGTATTAATAAAAAGGACTTTAGTATCTTTGACATCTTACTTTTTTTATAAAACTACAAAAAAATGTCCAATATCATAGAAAAGAGAATGGTTGATTTTTTCAAAGCTCACCACGTATTAACTTTAGCCACATGTACAAATAGCGAACCTTATTGCGCTAATTGCTTCTACACTTACATAGAAAACAATAATTATCTGGTTTTCAGCTCTGATGAAGACACCAAACATATCACAGACGTATTAAAAAATAATTTAGTAGCAGCCTCGGTTGTTTTAGAAACAAAAACTATTGGCAAAATACAAGGGTTACAGATTAAAGGGAAATTAATTGAAGCAAAAGATAACGAATTGAAGCTTGCTAATAAAGCTTATTTAGCACAATTCCCTTTTGCAATTCTAAAATCTACTAAACTTTGGATTCTTAAGATTTCATATATTAAAATGACAGACAATCGTTTAGGATTTGGAAAAAAATTAATATGGGAAAATAAATAGTTGCAAAAATGTATTGATGTTAATGAAGAAAAGGATATTTTTGCAAACTCAAAATAAGTTAAACGCGTGATGGGGATTATGAAAGATTAATCTTAGTAACGCACAAAATTAAAAAAATGGATATTATTGAAATTAAAGGTTCTATTAGAACTGAAGTTGGAAAAAAAGCCACAAAAGCGGTTAGAAGAAACAATCATGTACCATGTGTGATTTATGGTGGAAAAGAAACTATTCACTTTGAGGCTCATTCTAACGAGTTTACTAAAATTGTATTTACAGATAAAGTATATATCATAAAATTAGCAATCGACGGAGGGAAAGAAGTTAATGCTATTATGAAAGATATTCAGTTCAATCCTGTAACTGATAAAATTAGACATATCGATTTCCAAGAAATTGGAGAAACTAAACCTTTTATTATTGACGTACCTGTAAACTACGTAGGACAACCTATTGGAGCTCAAGCAGGAGGAAACTTTAGTAAAAGAAGACGTTATTTAACCGTAAAAGGTTTATTGAAAGATATTCCAAATACTTTAGATATCGATGTTAAAGATTTAGAGATTGGACAATCGCTTAGAATTGGTGATGTAAAAACAGAAACTGTTACTATTTTAGACTCTGCTCAATTAACTCTTTGTTCAGTTAATGTTTCTCGTTTAGCAATGAAAAACGCTGAAGATGAGGAAGAAGGGAATGCAGATGCAACCGAAGGAGAAGCAGCTCCTGCAGCAACAGAAGAATAAACTAATCAATTCTATTTCTACTCAAGAAATTAATGATATAAAAAAAGCAGACTCAAAATTGAGTCTGCTTTTTTGTATCTAACTAAGTCTTATAACCGGCCCATTTGTCCGTTATCATAAACCCCTGATTTTAATTTACCTTTACATGCTTTAAAAGCTTCGATAGTATACTCTACATCTTCTTCGCTATGAACTGCTGTAGGAATAAGCCTAAGAATAATCACTCCTTTTGGAACTACAGGATAAACAACTCCCGAACAAAAAACGCCATGATTTTCTCTTAAATCCATCATTAGATTGGCTGCTTCCACTACAGAACCATTCAAAACTACTGGAGTAACAGGAGACTGAGTATCACCAATACTAAACCCTTCTTCAACCAACTCAGTTTGTAATTTATTAACAATCTTCCACAAATGAGTTCTTAATTCTGGAGTATTCTGTAAAATCTCTAAGCGTTTAAGAGCACCTATTACCATCGGCATTGGTAGTGATTTTGCAAAAATCTGTGATCGCATATTATAATGCAAAAAATTAATAATATCTTCATCTGCAGCAATAAAAGCTCCAATACCAGCCATTGATTTTGCGAAAGTAGAAAAATGCAAGTCTATCTCATCAGCTACATTAAAGTGCTCGGCTGTACCTGCTCCTGTTGCCCCCATCGTGCCAAAACCATGAGCGTCATCTACTAAGAATCTAAATTTTACATCTTTTTTAAGAGCGGCTAACTCATCTAATTTACCTAAATCGCCAGACATACCAAAAACGCCTTCGGTTATCATCAAGATTCCTCCACCCGATTCGTTTGTTTTTTTCTGTGCAAAACCTAACATTTTTTTTGCTCTGGGAATATCGTTATGCGGAAACACAAAACTTTTTCCTCCTTTAGATTTATGCAAAAAAATACCATCCATAATACTAGCATGGCATTCAGAATCGTAAACAATAACATCATTCCTATTGGTTACAGCGTCAATAATTGACATAATTCCTTGGTAACCATAATTTAACAAATATCCACTAGGTTTTCCAACAAATTCAGCTAATTTCTGCTCCAACTCTTCATGCTTAGAAGTTTGTCCAGACATCATTCTTGCACCCATTGGATAAGCCATTCCATATTCCTTAGCGGCTTCTGCATCAGCTTTTCTCACTTCTGGATGATTAGCTAAACCAATGTAGTTATTCAAACTCCATGTTAATACTTCTTTGCCTCTAAATTTCATTCTTGGAGCAATTTCTCCTTCTAATTTAGGGAATGCAAAATAACCATGTGCCTCTTTTGAATGTTGCCCTAGAGGGCCTCTGTTTGTTTTTAATCTTTCAAATATATCCACGATTGCTATGTTTTAAATTATAATATACAAATTTACTTATTTTCTTGAATTAATATCTCTCAAGAACTATTAAAGTCTGTGAATTATTAACAGTTTAATAGCATAAAATTCCCAATATGTTTAAAGAATCTTAAAAAACCACCCCTCACTCTATGATTACCATCCTTACTTTACTTCAATAAACAACTATCCACAGCAAGTGCATAGTTTTAACTTAAACTGTGACCAATAAAGTTTTTTTCATCTGAAATTAATTTCAAGATTATATTATTTTTCTTATCACTTGTCAACTGAGAATCTATCCAATGTATTTTGATTCCTTTACGCTCCATACCCCTATACCATGTCATTTGACGCTTTGCAAATTGATGAATAGCTATTTCTAGTTGATTTTTCATTTCTGTATAAGAAAGTTTCCCTAACAAATACAATGTTAGATATTTATATTCTAAACCATAGTAAATTAAATCATCAGCATTTACCGTTTCTAAAAGTAGTTCTACTTCTTCGAGCATTCCATTATTTAATCTTTCAGTTAATCGCCTAGATATCTTCTCTCGCCTTAATTCTCTTGAAATATCAATTCCCACAAAAAGGGTACTAAGCTTTGGTAAAGTAGATTTTTCTTGTTCATGTTTTAAATAATAATCTGCAATCTCGATTGCTCTAATTGCTCTTCGTCGAGTTTCGACATCCGATTTATTATGCAAGTTTCCAAATTTTCGCAATAAATTTGTCAGTTCTTTCAAATCTTTTTCTTCCAATTCTTTTTGTAATTCTTTGTTTGGAGGAACGGAAAGTAAAGAATAATTTTGAGTTACGGATTGAACGTATAAACCTGAACCCCCACACAATATTGGTAATTTATTTTTCTTTAGAATAGTTTGATAAACCGAAAAGAAGTCTTCTTGAAATTCGTGAATATTATATTTATAACCCGCAGGAACAATATCAATCAAATGATAAGGAACTTTTATTCCATTTACAGAATATTCGTCAATATCTTTACCTGTTCCAAGATCCATTCCTTTATAAACTTGACGAGAATCGCCCGAAATAATTTCTGTTTCTAGTTTCAAAGCTAAATCTACAGCAACCTTCGTTTTACCTGACGCAGTTGGCCCTACTATTGCAACAAGTTTATTTTTTTTCATAGAAATATCATACTGAATGAATAAGAATGTCTTCTTTCTAAAAATAAAGAATTACGAAAGCTCATTAATTTTTTTTATCAAATCATTAGCCGACAAGGGTTTCTTGAGAATATCATCTACTCCCGAAGCAAGAACAGCGTCAGTTTCTTTTACCAAATAACTTGAAATGGTTGCTATTATAGGAATATGAATTTTCGTCCCCAATTCAATAGATCTAATTTTTTTGGCAACTTGATAACCGTCTACAATAGGCATATTCATATCCAAAAGTATTAAATCATACTTATTTTTATAAAATAGTTCTAAGCCTTCCTTCCCATTATCTGCAATATCTAAATACTTAACTAATTTATCTAACGCAAATAATATAGATTTCTGAGCAATTGGATTATCCTCCATAAGAAGGACTCTCATTTTATTTAATTTTTTATCATTGATACTTTTATCAATTTCAATATTCTTTAATAACTCACCCTCCTCAATCTCACGATAATAACTTTTGTTTTTCTTTATCTTTTGATTAAAACAAATAGATAAAAAATATGCAGTTTTTTGAATATAAGCTTTGCCATTCAAATTATCTACAAAAGGAAGAATAATAGCTAATCCAACACTTTCAATTTCTTTAATATTATCATCAATAGACATTAGGTCTACTTGGTCACAGCTTTGTTTATGAAGTTTATAAGTTTGTCTATCTGTTAATATATTGACCACCTGATATTTAATCTCAACAAAGTCATTTGACTCTGCACCTTTTAATATTACTATATGAATTTTATCGGCTCGTTCTCTAACATAACTTTCAATAATAGAATATAATATCTGCTTTACTAAACGCAAATTGCCACTCATTTTAAGAGGAATTTCTTTATCGATTTTAAAAGTTATCTCGACTTTATACGAACTAAATAGCTCCTTAATTTTCTCGAGTTCTATATGCATGCTATATACACCTTGATTCTCTTTCTTGTTTTCATTAATATTTGACAACTCTTCGAAACTATTAATAATGCTAAGCAAATTGGTCGACGAATTTTGAATATTATTAACTGAAGTCAACAATTGTGGTTTTAATATTTTAGATTTCATTGAATCTATAGAAATCTGAATTTCATTAGCAAGAAATCTAATTTGATTTGAAAATTTATCAATAACTACTTTTTTATAATCCAAATTATTTTTGTTTATCGCATCTTCTTCCAAAATTTGCTTTTTAAACAACTCGAAAGTCCACTCCTTATATAGTATTAATAATATAAGAGCAAAGAACGAGATTAATAGTCGTGGTTTTAACTCTGAAAAATATTCATCATTAATATAATAGCCTGGGAGTATAAATACAACTAATAAGTAGATGAAAAAGAAAAACGATGCAACGGTGCCTTTTTTTACTCCTAAAACGGAAACTGACACAACTGGGATAATATAGAACCATAAATATCCATAACCAGATCGACCACTATCGAATACAAGGTAGGCCATCGTTAACAATAGTGTTATTATATAAAAATAGGCGGAAAAATTAAAAGTTGACTTTATTTTAATAATAATAAGATTCACAATATTAAATAACGAAGCAATCGTTAATACATAAAAAAGATTTACAGAGTGTGTGGCAAAAGATTTTATAGCAAAACCCGAAAAGCCAACAATGGTAATTAATAAAGAAACAACTAAAAGTAAATGTTTATAACTATCCTCTTGATTACCAATCTTAAAGATTTTAATTAAATAGTCGGTTATTTTTGATAGTATATTCATAAATCACACACGAATTAAGCTCTAAAATAGACAAAATATAGGTAAATTTGTAAAAAATAAAAAAAAATGTCAACTATATTTAAGTTTGTTATTCTTACATTTATTCTTTACTTAATGAGTACTAATCAGTTATTTGCTCAGCAGGATAGTGTTAAGTACGATTTAGATTTCAAATTTAACGATGGTTTTTTCTTGGATTTTAATCAAGTACGATCTAACCAAGCCATTCCTTTTAAAAATATAATTACTAATAATAATACGGATCTATTTTTAGAGAAATTAACAAACATTCCTTCGTTTATGTTGTTTGTTAATGGGGAGAAGAAAAATATCGAAACTAAAAATATTTGGGGTTACGCTAAAAACGATGTCATCTACATACAATACAATAAGAAGTTCTATAGAGTCCCTTCGATTGGCTCTATTTCTTTTTTTGTTGCCAATATCGAAGTCCAATATCAAACGGGAATGAATCCTTGGAATAATTCTTTTTATGGCACACAAGGGCAGAGTTACACCACCGATGAGCTACATCAATTTTTAATTGATTTCAAAACAGGTACTTTATACGAATATTCTATTAAAAGTATAGAAAAGCTAATCAGTTTCGATAAAGAATTATTTACAGAATATACAAAACTGAAGAAACGTAAGCAAAAACAACTATCTTTTATTTATATTAGAAGATTCAATGAAAGTCATCCATTATATTTCCCTAACAATTAAAACATAATAACATGAAAAATACATTCCTAACATTTGTCCTTATCTTAGTTACTAGTCTTGCTTTTTCGCAAAAAGAAGTCCCTACAGCGGAACAGATTGCACAATTTGAGAAAAGTAAAACATATTTTGTTTTAGATGGAAATATGATGTCAAGGTATAATTTCAAAATAAGAGAGGTCGCTAAAGAGTTGTGGAAAGCAACGCCTTTCGATTTTATCACGAATGCCGAATATGAAGAAAAACGAATGTCTAAAGATAATTCATTCGTAACTTTCGATCAAGTTTGGATTACAAAAGATAAAACCAAAGCAGAATACAATTTCCTATGCTTGTCTATTGGCGGGGATTTTGAGAGTCAGAAAGATATGCCACAACTTTGTACTGTACCTGTTTCTTATGTCGATGTCGATGAAGAAAGTTACATTTACAAATTATCTGCTTTTATTCAAATCATCCAAGATCACGTTAAAATGATTGAAACCACGCCTACAGTAAACAAGGTGAATGTTATTCATCAGTATAACAAAGACGCTTACTTAATTAAAGAAAAAGAGCTCTATGTAATTAAAGATGAACTCGATAAAGACATCAATACAGAAGATAAATTTAAAAACGTTTATCCTTATAAATTTAAGTTTGTGACTAGAGAAGAACTTGAGGACGCCATCGATAATAAAATGCCAAATATTGTATTCCTCCACAAAGTCGGACCCGAAGGTACTCAACGAAAGGCTCGTTGTTGGAAAACAATTATTGGCACTGACGACTCTCGACTATACTACTTTAATTACCATATGATTAGTTCTAAAAAAAGAGATGGATTATTAGCTAAAGATCTTAAAAGAATTATCAATACTAGAAAGTAATTTTAGAGCATAACCTAAATATCAGCTTATGCCCACGGGTCGTTATGTAAATTGGTACAAGCAAAAATATCTTTATTATCTTGCAACATTACGGTGTGCAATAATTCCTTTTCGACTTGAGCTTTTTTATGTTCTGGGAATTTCTCGATAATATTTATATAAATATTGATAGCATCTGTAAATTTATTGAGCTTCTTCAGAATATCTGCCTTTGCACATAACAATTCTAAATTATCAGTCTTCTTAATTAATTCCTTTTCTACCAAGTCATAAGCTTCTTGGTATTTTTGATTGTCAATAAGTTCTTTAATTGTATTCATTCTATTATTGGTTAATAATTAAGATTAAAAGGGTTAATTATTCTACAAATAAAACTAAACCTTTAAGATACTCTCCTTCTGGATGGAAGATACTTACAGCATGATCTACAGGCTGAGTTAATTGATGCATAATTCTAACATTACGTTTTGCATTGGCCGCTGCTGCAAAAACAGATTTACGAAAATTCTCCTTACTTACTACTTGCGAGCACGAAAAAGTAAATAAAATACCTCCTGGTTTAATCTGTTCCAAGGCAATCTGATTTAATCTTTTATAACCTTGCAATGCGTTATGTAATGCTTTACGCTGTTTTGCAAAAGCTGGAGGATCGAGGATAATTAAATCGTATTTATCTTTAATATCTGCCATAAACTTAAAAGCATCTTCGGCAAAAGCCTCATGATTCTTTGCTTCTGGAAAATTTTCAGCCACATTTTTGTTCGTCAAATCGGTTGCTTTACCTGATGCATCGACAGAATGAACAAGATTTGCACCTTCTTGCAAGGCATACACCGAAAAGCCTCCTGTATAACCAAACATATTTAACACATTTCTATCTTTAGAGTAAGATCCTAAAAGTTTTCTGTTCTCTCTTTGATCAATAAAAAAACCTGTTTTTTGTCCATTAATCCAATCTATATAAAACTTCAAACCATTTTCTAATGCGTACTGAGCCTTTGTTTCTCCTATTACAAAACCATCTTTTGCTTTAATATCCGAATTTTTCGGCATTGTAGCTTCCGACTTATCGTATACGGCAGTTACTCCATCTATGGTCTCTACTAGAATCTTTGCTAGTTCATCTTTTATTAAATACATTCCGATAGAATGGAATTGCATAATAGCCGTATCGTTATATACATCGATAATTAATCCTGGCATACCATCGCCTTCGGCATGCGATAAACGAAAAATATTAGTTTTTCCTTCTTCAATAAAATTCATCGACTTTCTATAATTATATGCCGACTGAATCTTTCGCCTCCAAAAATCAATATTGATTTCTTCTTTTACAAAAGAAAAAACACGAATAGCAATTGACCCAATTTGATAATGTCCTAAACCTAGAAACTCAAATTTATTATTGACAATTTCAACCACATCACCTTCGGCAACTTCACCTTTAATTTTCTTAATAGCACCAGAAAACACCCAAGGATGAAATCTAAATAATGATATATCTTTTCCCGATTTTAATATTACTTGTGTTAATTCGCTCATATTCTATAGTTAAAAAATTGTGTATTCGACACTTAAAGTTGAAAGTTTCAATCGTAAGATTCTCTAGTCTGTCTGTCATTTTAATCTAAAATCTTTTTACTATTATACCATTCCTCGTTTGATAAATTCTTGATATAATACATAACAAGCCCAAGCATCTGTTGCAGCATAAGAGATTTGCGCTGCCGACAATTCGTCTGCTTCCCAATTACTCAATTGTTGCCGTTTAGAAATTCTAAATCCTAGCAATAGAGCTGTTAACTTAGTCAATCCAACCGTTTCTATTTTATATTTTTTTCCAACAACTTGAATATCTACAAATCCTTTGGGATGAAATTCTCCTTTTTTGTATAGCTCTGCTAATTTATGAATATCTCCATGAGTAGCCGATCCGATTTTAAGAACATTAGGATTCTCTAATAATAACTTTAAAGATTCTGGCATCTCAAAATGATTTAACCGAAACAAAAAAGCCTCTTTATCTGACGATAACTGCAGCAAGGCGATACCATGAATATTAGATTTACCTTTAACAAAGGTTGGTTTAGATTCTGTATCGAATCCAATAAATTTATATTTTGAAAGATAAGCAACAGCACGAATCGTATCAGCTTCATTCTCAACAATATGAACATTTCCTTCAAAACGCTCTATTTGAAATTCTTTAAGCTCTTCCTTACTTACTCTCGTTTTAAAATCCATTTATTATTTCTATTAAAATAATTTATTCTTTATCGTCGGCCCATTGTTGCTGACGTTGTGTAAAAATCCAATTATCGGTATTCCGTTCTTTTGGAGCTTCCGAATTATCAATATTTGCTTCATCAGACAAATCGTCACCACTATAAATTGTATTATGTATTGCCGATAAAGCGGCTAATAACCGACTCCCCCAATATTGTTCGAAATTCTGCTTACATTCCCACAAAGCATCGTTCATCGATTCTTCGTGACCAATTCTATATAGTGTCAAAAAATCCATTAAATCTTGATATATATCAGCAAATATCTCTGCTAAACTTACATTTTCAGCATCATCTTCTTGCGACATAAGTACCGAATAAACATCTACAAATATTTCGTGCTGACCTATCTTCTGAACAATTTTATTTTTGATATAAGACCAATCATCTTCAGTCACAAATTTTTCATTTCCATCTTCATAAATAGCCTCTACTTTGGGCAATATAGATGTTTTAAGATATAAGACGGTTAATAATTTCTGGGCTTTTGAGAAAAAATCTTGTTTAGAATTTTGTTCGACTGATTCCACAAATGCACAGTACTCTGCAGAAACTGTAACAAATTCTAACACGTTTTTCGAATAAACTATATTTTCTTCCACTTCAATGCGTATTAATTGATTTGCAAAATTACGAAAAAAAACCTCCCTACACTTATAGTAAGAAGGTTTTAATAATAATTAATCTATTTATTCATTAAAGATTCTTCAATTAATTTAACAATATTGAAACCATCAATAATAGCTAATTATTCAACAAAAATAAGAACGGTTAATAAAATTCCTAAAAAGTTCTAATTATAGAATTATAGTTTATCCTTAATTTCTTAGCTACTATAGCTTCCTTTTTTTCGATATAAACGACTACTAATTGCAATATATCAAAATATTTCTTTAATACCTCCAACTTTATAAAAACATAGCCTCACCCCTAACTCTCTATTATATAAATATTTATATTTATATATACGCATACTTAACTTAAAACACATTATTAATTAGTAATTTAACGATTCAAAAAAGATCTTATTAATTAGATATACTTTATGACACACGTTATATTTTTAACTCTAAACCACTCTAATTTAGTATGTTTCTAAATTAATTAGTAAGCATTAGAAATAATTATTCAAACAATACAAATACCTCTCAAAATATTATCTTTGGAAGATATAATATACATTTAATCAGGAATAAAAATAATAAACTTATATATTATGCGAGTATCAAGAAAAATACAAATAGTCGAAAGCACAAAAATCGATTCGACTGTTGATTTAAACTTGATGAAGCCTTTGTTAGAAAAATATAAAGGAAAAAAAGGTAATTTAATACCTCTTCTTCAAGGAACACAGGGTTTATACGGATATGTACCGAAAGAAGCTTTTGTTGTAATTTCAAAAGAAACAGGAGCTGAATTAAGCGATATGTACGGAGTTGCAACATTCTATGCTCAGTTCAGATTAAACCCTGTAGGAAAACATATTGTAAAAGTTTGTCACGGAACAGCTTGCCATGTGCAAAACGCACCCTTAATTACTGAAGCGTTAGAAGAAGTTCTTGGAATAAAAGATGGTGAAACAACAGAAGATAAATTATTTACATTAGAAAGTGTTGCATGTTTAGGCTGTTGTTCCTTAGCTCCAGTTCTAATGGTAGGCGATAATACTTATGGTAAATTAGACGGTAAAAAATCTGCTAAGGTTATTAAAGAAATTCGTAAATCAGAAAAAAAATAAGGTATGATGAAACCGAAAGTTATAGTAGGACTTGGAAGTTGCGGAATAGCAGCAGGTGCTAAAAAAACATATAACGAGCTTGAAATAATAAATAAAGACGGTAATTTTGATTTAGATCAAACATCTTGTATCGGAATGTGCTACAAAGAACCTTTAGTAGAGATTGTTGATGAAACAGGATCTTATATATATGGTGATGTAGATGCAAAAAGAGCTCAAGAAATTATAGAACGTCACGTTAAAGGAAAAGAAGTTATTAAAGAATGGGTCGTTAAAACTGAAAAATTCGAAACTTCCGAAAAAACATTTCTCGATGGTCAAGTAAAAATTGCATTAAGAAATTGTGGTTTTATGAATCCTGAACGAATTGAAGAATACGAATCTCGAGATGGATATAAAGGAATTAAAAAGATTAAGGAAGAAAAAATATCACAAGAAAATGTAATTAAAAACATTTTAGATAGTGGTATTCGTGGTCGTGGTGGCGGAGGTTTCCCTACTGGTTTAAAATGGAAATTTGCAAACCAAAGCGTTAACGACGAAAAATTTATTATTTGTAACGCAGACGAAGGCGACCCTGGTGCATTTATGGATCGTTCGGTTCTTGAAGGAGATCCTCATTCTGTATTAGAAGGTATGATGATCGGTGCATATGCAATAGGAGCAAACGGTGGTGTTATATACTGTAGAGCTGAATATCCTCTAGCAATACACCGTTTGAATATTGCAATTGAACAAGCCAAAGAAAAAGGATACCTTGGAAAAGATATTTTTGGAATTAAAGGTTTCGATCTTGATATATATGTAAAAGAAGGTGCTGGAGCATTTGTTTGTGGCGAAGAAACCGCACTTATAGCTTCCGTTGAAGGCGAAAGAGGAATGCCTCGTAAACGTCCACCTTTCCCTGCCGTATCAGGATTATGGAAAAAACCTACCAATATTAACAATGTAGAAACTCTATCAAATATTCCTTGGATTATGTACCATGGAGCAAGCGAATTTGCAAAATATGGTACCGAAAAATCTAAAGGAACAAAAGTTTTTGCTTTAACAGGAAAGATTAACCATGGTGGCTTAGTCGAAGTTCCTATGGGAATTACCATTCGCGACGTAATCTTTAAACTTGGTGGTGGAATTCCTAACGGAAAGAAATTTAAAGCTGTTCAGCTTGGTGGACCTTCAGGAGGTTCTTTACCAGAGAGCTTGCTTGACACTCCAGTTGACTATGATAGCGTAAATGCTACAGGAGCAATTATGGGCTCTGGAGGTATGGTTGTAATGGACGAAACTACTTGCATGGTAGATATGGCTCGTTTCTTTCTAGATTTTACTGCTAAAGAAAGCTGTGGAAAATGTACTTTCTGTAGAGTAGGTACAAAACGAATGTTAGAAATTCTTAACCGCATTGTAGAAGGTAACGGAAAAGAAGGAGATATTGAAACCTTATTAGATCTTGGCGAACAAATTAAATCTAACTCACTTTGTGGTTTAGGTCAAACAGCACCAAATCCAGTTCTTACAGCTATCAAATATTTCAGAAGCGAATTCGAAGCTCACATTAACGACAAAAAATGTCCTGCATTAAATTGTCGTCCATTAATTAAATACGAAGTAGTTGCCGATGCTTGTACTGGCTGTACTCTTTGTGCAATTAATTGTCCTGTTGATTGTATCGATGGAGCTAAAAAAGAAGTTCATTTTATTAATCAAGATGATTGTATACATTGTGGTTCTTGTTTCACCAAATGTAACTTTAACGCCATTAAGTTAAGCTAATTTTTAGTTCCGAATTTAAAAAAATAGAAAAATGAGTAAAGAAGTAAATATATTTTTAAACGATAAGCCCGTAAAAGCAACAGAAGGCGAAAGTATACTTAATGTTGCTAAAAGAAATGGTATAAAAATACCTACTTTATGTAACGACCCAAGATTAGAACCATATTCTTCGTGTTTTGTTTGTGTTGTAGAGGTAGAAGGAATGCGTGGTCATCAGCCATCTTGCTCTACGAAAGTAGCAGAAGGGATGAAAATTATTACTGATAACCCAGCAATTCATAAATCAAGAAAAACAGCATTAGATTTATTATTAAGTAATCACTATGCAGATTGTCAAGCACCTTGTAAAAGTACTTGTCCTGCGGGGGTGGATGTACAAGGTTATATTTCTTTAATTGATAAAGGAATGTATAGCGAAGCTGTAAGTTTGATTAAAGAAGTAAATCCTCTTCCTGCAATTTGCGGTAGAGTTTGCGTTCGTCCTTGCGAGGCGGCTTGTCGTCGTAATTTACTTGACGAAGACCACGCAGTAGGAATTGATTATATGAAGCGTTTTGCTGCTGATTATGATTTATCTCACGAAAATCATTACAGACCAGAAGTAAAACCATCAACAGGTAAAAAAGTTGCTGTTATTGGTGCAGGTCCTGGAGGTTTAACAACTGCTTATTATCTACAACAAGAAGGTCATCAAGTTGATATTTACGAAGGTAAAAATCATGCAGGTGGTTGGTTACGTTATGGTATCCCAGAGTATCGTTTACCCAACGATTTATTAGATAGTGAAGTTGAAACAATTACAGAATTAGGTGTAAATATTTTTTATAATAAAAAATTAGGAGAAAATATTTCTTATAAAGAAATTAAGGCTAATTACGACTCAACAGTATTAACAATTGGTTCTCAAAAAGGAACATTAATTGGTTGCGAAGGTGAAGATGCCGAAGGTGTTTATCCTGGAGTAGAGTTTCTTAACGAAATGGAATCATCTGGAAAAAAACCAGATTTTACAGGAAAAACTGTAGTAGTTGTTGGAGGAGGGAATACAGCGATGGATTGTATTAGAACATCTCAACGTCTTGGTGCAAAAAGAACAGTTCTTGTTTATCGTAGAACAGAAAAAGAAATGCCTGCTAATCCTATCGAAATTCACGAAAGTAAATTAGAAGGTGTTGAATATATGACTTTAACAAATCCAACATTAGTAAACAAACACGATGATGGAAAATTAAAATCAGTTTCATTATTAAAAATGGAACTTGGCGAGCCAGATGCTTCTGGTCGTCGTCGTCCAATGCCTATTGAAGGTAGCGATTTTGAGTTAGAATGTGATTATATTTTAGCGGCTATTGGACAAAAAACAGATATCAATTTCATCGATGACATTAACAAATATGCTGATGATGGACAATTAATTATTGACCGTTGGGGTAATATCGAAGCCGATTCTACAACGCTACAAACAGGAATTAAATCTGTATTTGCGGCTGGTGATGGTGTTACAGGTGCTGCTACATTAATCGAAGCAATTGCGCAAGGGAATGTTGCTGTTCACAGCGTTAAGCAATTCTTAAATGGTGAGTTAATTAAACCAAAACCAGGCGAATTCTTAAGTAAAAAAGATAATTTCAAGAAGCAAGAAGGCGAAAATTATATTGGTAAATACGCAAAACAAGAGCGTAAAGAAATGCCCGTTATGGAAGCTAATGCAAGAATGAACTTTAAAGAAGTTGAGCTTGGATATGCTGACGAAGCAACTTGCCAAACAGAAGCACAAAGATGTATGGAATGTGGTTGTGTTGAATATTTCGATTGCGAATTAAAAGAACATGCCACAGAATATGGTGCAGAGCAAGGAATTTATGAGGGAACTTTTCAAGAACATAATGTAGATTTTTCTCATCCATATATTGAAATAGATAATAATAAATGTATTCTTTGTTCACGTTGTATCAGAACTTGTGATGAGGTTGTAGGTGCAAGTGCTCTTGGGCTTGTAGAACGTGGTTTCGATACTTATGTAGCACCTTCAATGGGTGAAAGCTTAACAGAAACCAACTGTATTTCTTGCGGTATGTGTATAGAAGTTTGCCCAACAGGTGCAATGAGCGAAAACTTTAAGTTTAAACCTGGGCCTCTTAAATTAGAAAAAGAAACTACAATATGTAATTATTGTTCTACAGGTTGCGAGATTGAAATAAATCACCGCAAGGGTTACACAATGAAAGTTACCGTTGGTGATGGTTTAGTTAATAAAGACGGTTTAATGTGTAAATCTGGTAAATTTGGATATGCATATTTGAACAATCCTAACAGAATACTTAAGCCTTTACATAAAATAAATGGTAAATTTGAACAGATTTCGTTCGATGAAGCTTATGAGATTATCGAAGATAAAATTAAAGCTGTTAAGCCAGACGAAAATATGTTCTTTGCTGGTGCAAGAATGAGTAACGAAGAACTTTATATGGTTCAGAAATTAGCTCGTGGTGGTGCCAAAACAAATAATGTTTCAAGTTTAAGTTACTTTGGGCGTGGTGCAGGTTATCATACAAACAATATTGCAAACGCAAAATTCGAAGAGTTGAAAAATGCTAGTCGTATTTATTATATAGGTAACGAGTTAAACAAAAATGTACCAGGTTTCTTTATTAATAATGCTAAAAAGCGCTACAATGTACCAGTTGAAATGGTAACAACTAGTGCAGAATTAAAAGATAAAGTAAACAAGGCAACTAGAGTTGATAATTACTACTACTTTATTAAGGCTGTTAATCATTATTTGGTAAACAAAGGTGAGCAAAACCAAATGTTTATTAACGACAGAACAAATGCTTTTGATGATTACAAAAAAGCTTTATTAGCCGAGAATTATGACGAGCTAATCAAAAAATCAGGTGTTGCAAGTAAAAATTTAGTGGAGAAATTCGCAAGAACTTACAACGATGAAATGAATGCAATTCTTGTTTTCCACGAGAATGAAATTTCTGCTAATGCAAGCATTGAGCTATATAACTTAACGATGATTACAGGAAAACTTGGTAAAACTGCTAACGGAATAATTGTTCTTAAAGAAAAAAATAACTCTCACGGTGTTGCTGATATGGGAATTTGCCCTAAGCACGAAGTTGGAATGCAAAAATCTGATGATGTAAGCATAATTTCTAAATTAGAAACTAAGTGGGGTGTAAGCGGATTACCTGTTGGAGTTCAACAATCGCCATTAGACGCTATTGAAAACGGAGGTTTTAAAAACATGTTTATATTTGGTGAAGACCCTGTTGGATGTGGAGTTAAAAAAGAGAAAACAGATAAATGGTTTGATGTTGATTTCTTAGTTATTCAAGATAGCTTTATGACACCAACTGCTGAAAAAGCTGATTTGATTTTACCTGCAAGTTTCACAATTGAAAATGATGGTAGTTTCACAAATACTCAAAAAATTATTCAAAGTTTCTTCCAAGGCATGGAGCCAAAAATTGAGAAAACAACTTTATCTCAATTAATTGACTTAAATGCTAAGTTTGGTATGAACGGAGTATCTGATGCACAAGATGTAATGAATGAAATAATTTCTTTACTCCCTGTAAATACAGATAGTCCTACTTATAACTTTGAATTTACGAATGAGGATAATCAAAACAAACTATTTATGGCTGGAGTTGATAGCTTAATAAAAATGTTTGGTAAAGAATTTATGACCTCGTTTAAATAATCAGTAAAAAAATTATAGACGAAAGATATAAGAATTAATTTTCTTTATTTTTCGTCTTAATTTAAAACTTTAAAAAAAAAGATCATGAAAGAATTTGAATCAATAGAAGAAATATTAGATTTTGCAATAAATAATGAACAAGCTGCTGCCGATTTTTATAACAAGCTAGCTAAAGAATCTACTAATAATGATATGCAAAAATATTTTGAGCAATATGCTAAAGAAGAAATGGGACACAAATCAAGATTAATGAAAATTAAATCAGGTGGTGTTTATACTCTTAAGTCAGGCAGTGTAACAGATTTAAAAATTGCGGATTACTTGGTAGTAAATAAAGTTTCTGATAATATGTCTTATCAAGATGCACTAATTCTAGCAATGAAACGTGAAAAAGCTGCATATAAATTATACATGAAGCTTTCTGAAATTGCACCAACATTAGAACTTGAGATTTTATTTAGAGATTTAGCAAATGAAGAAGCTAAACATAAATTAAAATTTGAAACAGAATATGACGACATTATTTTAAAAAATAATTAAGTTGAAAAAATAATGAAAGATATAAAATAAAAATGGCTATATCTTTCATTATTAATCTAGAAATTAAAAAATCTATTTCAATATTATTCAAATTTAAAGTTTCTGAAAATTAACCAAAAGAGCTTAAAAATAAAATTACTGAAGCTCTTTATTCTCAATCCCATGACAATAAGATTGCAAATTGTGTAGTTTTTTGAGCCGGAACAATTTTATATTGAACATTTTTACAGTTGGCTAATTCTAAAGACCTTACACACCAACCAATCGTTCTAAAATTCATTTCTGGTTTACCTTCATACACTTGAGTTGCTTGTAAAATCAACGATTTCTTTTTTACATCTAATATATCAACACTCACTCCTTTATAATAAAGAGCGATTATCCTCTTAGATGCACGCATTAATGCTTGTGGTGTTGCTATCATAAGAAAAACCTTATAAACTCCTTTTAGTCCGTAAGTTGCACTAAACTCACCAATATCTAAGCCGGCTTTTTCCATATCACCAGAGAAAAACATATCAGCAATAGCCTTTAACGGATAAAAATAAGCCTCTTTTACAGGAAACCAATTTGTGGTAGGAATCACTCCAGAATAAAAGTTTCTCGTTTCTACAGGTAGAGATTCTAACCAATCGGTATATCGATCAGGGAATCTTTCTTTAATATAAGTTCTTGTAGAAATTAGACCGGTTCCTTTGACTTGTATGGACGACATAAATTTGTTAATATTAGTAGTAGCTCAGATTAATTCTAACAAATATAATATATCAAAATAACATCACGAATTTATTTTATTAACAACCAATTACTTCTTTTTTGAATCTAAGAATTTTATTTGCTTCTCATTTTCTATATACATAGATGGCGTACCTTTGTAATCAATAACTTTCCCCGTTACACAAATTCTTTTTCCAGTAAGCTCTGATTCAGGCTTATATGAAAAATTAACCATATTCGAACCCCATATTGTAATTGAAAATATTTGATTAGGGAAACTCTTATCTAGATTAATAAACACATGTCCTTTCTTCGATTTATGTGTACTAACAACAGTACCACAAACTTTAACCTTTTTATTTGTTCCAACAAACTTTCTTGCCTGAACTGTATTTACACAATTTTTAGGCAAATCTCTAATTGGCACAATATCCGAACGTCCTTTTTGAGGTAAAAAAGGTTTATACTCTGTTTCTGCTTCAATTAAAGTTTCTATAGAATCATTTAAATTAGCAAAAAAATCGATTCCGGTAAATGCCTCAGCGCTATCAATACTAATTGCATAATATTCTATTGGATAATCCAGCTCTTTGTGAGGAACTAAAAAGCAAATAGCTTTTGAATTTTGCTTATCGTAAGCAATTTTAAAAAAGAATTTAGGAACACTTACTTGATTTTTACTTTTTAATATTGGCGATAAATCATCGGTTAATACAGGGCCCGTAACCACGAATAAAGGCACTTTGTTTTCGTAAACATAATTCCTTAACAAGCCTTCTAATTTAGCCCAACCCTCTCTATTAAATGTGGCTAATTGCGGACTCATATTCGAGTAAAAATAAGATTCAGACAGGGCCTGTTTCGACCATTTAAAATCGGCAGAGGGCGCTAAGTGACCTCTATCGTAGCCAAAACCTTCGTATTGTTTTTTACCATTTACTGTTTTTTTGATAAAATAATCCTTTTCTTCGGCAGAACCTGTTTTCACAAGAGGATCCACTCTAAAATCATTCGAACGCCCCTCTCCTCCATCTAATATTTCAGTAGAAATAATATGAGCAACCCATTTTGCTTGTTCATGTTTTTCGGAATAAACCAACATCATTGCTTTATGCTCAATTAAAGTATCGCCTTCTTCTAACTTAGGTAAACCGTACGTCTTAATTTGAGTCCTTAAATAAGCTAACATCAAGGACTCCTTGCCTGTTTTAAGAATATTTATCTTTCCTTGATAAGAAGATATTTGTTGATTAATGCTATCAATCTTTTGTTCTAAATTTTGCGCATAAGAAATTATCCCAAAACTAATTAATCCTATAAATATTAATAATCTTTTCATCATCTTTATTATTTACCAATGCAGAAGTTAGCAAAAATATTTCCTAAAATCTCATCATTTGTAATATTGCCAGTAATCTCACCAATATAGTGAACAGCATCTCTCATATCCATAGCCAAGAAATCAGTTTCCAAGCCCATCTTAATTCCGTCATTAACACGCACTACCGCTTCATTGGCTTTTTTTAAGGATTCATAATGACGAATATTCGACACCACAATGTCATTATTATTTGAATTAATATTAATACTCTTTTTCAAAAAATCTTTTAATTCTAATAAGGTTCTATCTTTTTTGGCTGAAATAAATAAAATATCAAATTCTACATTTTCAAAATCTAAAATAGATTGCTTATCAGTCAAATCTGTTTTATTAGCAACAATTATTCTAGGAATATCACTATTCAATTGTTTCAAATCCGTATATATATCAGTCAAAGACAACTCATTTATATCAAACAAATAAATATAAACAGCCGATTTTTCAATTTTTTCTAGGGCTCGCTCCACTCCTATCTTTTCTATTTCATCAGAGGTAGAGCGCAAGCCTGCCGTATCAATAAACCTAAACTGTATTCCATCTATATTTAAAACCTCTTCAATAGTATCACGAGTAGTTCCCGGAATATCAGACACAATTGCTCTTTCTTCATTTAATAGGTTATTAAGCAAAGTCGACTTTCCTGCATTGGGTCTCCCTACAATAGCAACAGGAACACCATTCTTAATTACATTTCCATAATTAAAAGACTTAATTAGTTTTTCTATAGCTAAATATAATTCATCGACTAAACCTTGCAAAGCAGTTCTATCAGCAAATTCAACATCTTCTTCAGAGAAATCCAATTCCAATTCAACCAAAGAAGAAAACTTAAGCATCTCATCGCGCAAACGTATTAATTCTGACGAAAAACCTCCTTTTAATTGTTGAATAGATATTTGATGCATTGCTTTATTCTCCGATGCTATTAGATCCGCAACACCCTCTGCCTGAATCAAATCCATCTTTCCGTTTAAGAATGCTCGTTGAGTAAATTCTCCAGGCTTAGCCATATCAGCACCGTTCTCTATAAGAAGTTTTAGTATTTGTTGTTGAATATACACTGATCCATGACATGATATTTCAACCGAATCTTCTCCTGTATAAGACCTAGGATTCTTAAATATACTAACTAGTACTTCGTCAATAACTGTTTCCTTATCAAGAATATCACCAAAAATAATACTGTTAGGAGCCTGTTCCGAAATCATTACTCCACTTCTACTTTTAAAAATAGATTGAGCAATAGAATACGACTCAGAACCACTTAATCGTATTACCGCTATAGCTCCACTTCCTGGAGCAGTTGCTAAAGCACATATCGTAGAACTATGTATCATGTATGTAAAAATACAAATTCTTTAGATTAATAACATCTATTATCTAAAATAAAAAAGACCTATTTTTTTTGATTTCATATTTTCCACAATTACATTAATCTGCAATTCCCATCCATTAGTCTAAATATATTTATGATTAACATAAACTTTTATTTTGTCATACTTTTGTCACACTCCAAAAGTTGGCTTAATAAACATATACTTATAAATTAGCTCGTAAATCAAATTTATACCCAATATATTATTAATCATTAAAATACAGAGATTATGCGTTTAAAATTTTTATTATTTATTCTTACAACTGTAATAATAGGTCTACAGTCCATGTCTAACAATGTACAGGTTGCTAATGTTAGTTTGACAGATCAAAACAGTATAGCTCACTACAAATTTATCAAGTGTGATATAAGTTGGGAAAATTCTTGGCGGACAACAGCTTCCCCTAACAACTGGGACGCAGTTTGGGTTTTCGCAAAATATAGATACATTAATGGAAGTACATGGTTTCATGCAACTTTATCAGATTCAACATCTGTTCATGTAGCCCCAACAGGTGCTGAAATTTCGGCAACAACAGACGGAAAAGGAATATTCATGTTTAAAGATTCAGATGGAGGAGGAGATAATGCGTTTTCTAATGCAAAACTAAGATGGGAATATGGTGTAGATGGACTAGCAGATAACGATAGTGTAGAAATATGTGTATTTGCTATTGAAATGGTTTTTGTCCCCGAAGGGGAATATTATTTGGGAGACTGGGATGGTTCCGGGCATTCAAGTACTTACTCTTTAAGAGATACATCGACATTAGCCTCTGCATTAATTGATACATCTTTAACTCCTATAGAATCGATGGCTGCTAACTCGTACGATGATGCTCAATTAGAAGGTGTAGGTGTTGGAATAGATGGAGATGGAGGTATCGATAGTAATGGAGATGGAACTATTGATAATGCCAATTTTCCTACGGGTTACAAAGGTTTTTACTGCATGAAATATGAAATAAGTCAAGGGCAATATGTTGCTTTTGCTAATAAATTAAGTTCATCGCAATCACCAAACAAAATAGTTGCAGTATCAAACTCATACAGAGTAAATATTTCAGGGTCAGCCTCCACTACATGGGCGTCAACAACTGAAAACCGAGCCTATACAAACATGGAATGGGGCGATTTAGCATCTTATGCAGATTGGTCAGGTTTACGTCCTATGACTGAACTAGAGTTTGAAAAAGCTG
>JAMOQL010000004.1 GCA_027064025.1 Bacteroidales bacterium | reverse complement strand
CAAAGCCAAATAGAACGTGCTTTGGCTATGGAATTGGAGCGTATTGCTATACATACTGGCGATATTGGTGCATTGTGTGTAGATGCTGCGTATCATTTGGGAGCTAATGTTTTTGGAATTTTGCGAACAGCCATTATTAATTTCACCCAACTTTGGTGTGGCAATCGTTTTGGTAAAAGTTTGGTTCGAATGGGCGGAACCCATTTCCCTTTTACCGAAGAACTAAAAGCAGAATTACTTAACGTTCTATCCAAATTTGAAAAACAATTTGAGGAAATGGCAGACTTAACTTATCGTTTACCAAGTATTCAAAACCGTTTCGATTTTGTAGGAACTATTACTCAAGAACAAGCACAATTGATTGGAACAGTTGGGCTTTCGGCAAGAATGTCGGGAATTGTAAAAGATATTCGTGTTAGCCACCCCAATTTAGCCTATCAGAAATTTCCTTACGAAACTATTACTGTTGAAAAAGGCGATGTATTTGCTCGTTTTTTGCTAAAAAAGAAAGAGATACGAAAATCTATAACTTGGATTAGAAATTTAATGGATAATTATACTTTTGATATCTCAAAAACAGAAAAACCAAACTATAATTTAGTATTAAAACCCAATAGTTTTGCTATCTCTTTAAACGAGTCATGGCGAGGCGAAGTTTGCCATTGTGCTATTACAGATAAAAACGGAGGATTAAAAAATTATAAAATAAAAGACCCTTCAATGCACAATTGGAAGGCGTTGGAATTGTCGTTAAGAAATGTAGAAATATCAGATTTCCCAATCAATAATAAGAGCTATAATTTAAGTTATTGTGGAAATGATTTATAAAAATTAAAGATGATAAAAGAAGGCAAAATAATATTACACAATGGGAAACAATATATTCCCGATTTACGAAATGTAAATTTAAAACCACCTTTTCGTGGAAGACCTGAAATATCTATGGAAAAAGTTGATGAACAAGCATTAATAGACATTTGTCCTTTGGGTGCAATTTCAATAAATCCTATAAATTTAGATATGGGGAAATGTGCTTTTTGTGGCGAGTGTGCGTTTGCTTTCCCCCAGAAAATAAAATTTACACAAGACTATAAAATATCATCAAATATCCGAGAAAATTTAATTGTAAAGGAAGGCGAAACAAATCCAATACAATTTGATAAAACTGCTATACAAAAAGACGTTAAAAGCACTTTTGGTAAATCATTAAAGTTAAGACAGGTATCAGCTGGAGGCGATAATTCTTGCGAAACAGAATTGGGAGCAGCAGGAAATGCTAACTTCGATATGAGTAGATACGGAATAGAATTCACAGCATCACCTCGCCACGCAGATGGCATTGTGGTTACAGGTCCTATTACAGAAAGCATGGCTGGCCCATTGCGTATTGCCTACGATGCTATTCCCGAACCAAAAATATTTGCTCTTTGTGGTGTAGATGCTATTAGTGGAGGATTATTTTCTGAAAGTAAAGCCATTAATCGAAGTATTTTAAAAGATATAAAAGTAGATTTATATATTCCGGGAAATCCTTCGCATCCATTAACTATCGTAAATGCACTTTTAAATTTGACACGAAAAAAGCAAGTAAAATTCTGACTAATCTCCTTACAAAAAAACATAATTTATATTCATTCTAATTAACAGAAAAAACAATCTTAATTCCTTGTATAACAAATATATACAAATCAAAAAACTAACATTAGATACAAGATTCTGTATTAATGTTAAATAATATGAACATATCGACTATCTATAAAGATGAACATATCTATATTTGCAGGATAAAAAATACAAATAAATTAATTAAATAATTAAAAATCAGTAAGTTATGTTTATTTTAATGGTAGTGATTTTTGTTCTTGGTTATACAATGATAGCTCTTGAACATCCGCTAAAAATCGACAAGTCAGCATCTGCCTTGTTAATTGGAGTTTTAACTTGGGCTGTTTACGCTTTAAATAGTGTAGATATTTTAAGTTTAGGACACAGTATAGAATGGAACCATATTACTCATGGAGTAACTTTAGGTTCGGAAAATTTACAAGAAATTGCATCTCACTTTGTGAAGCATGAATTAGGTCATCACCTAACAGAAATTTCAGAAATCTTATTCTTCCTTTTAGGAGCAATGACTATTGTTGAGGTTATTGATCATCATCAAGGATTTAAGTTAATTACTGATAAAATTACTACAACTAACAAAGTTAAGTTAATGTGGGTCATTGGACTTCTAACATTCTTTATGTCAGCAGCCTTAGATAACTTAACAACTACTATTGTAATAGTAACACTACTTAAAAAATTAATTGAAGACAAGAAAACAAGATGGATGTTTGCTGCAATAGTTGTATTAGCTGCTAACGCTGGTGGCGCATGGTCTCCTATTGGTGATGTAACAACTATTATGCTATGGATTGGTGGTCAAGTAACTGCAGGTAATATCATTGCAATGGTATTCTTACCTTCTTTAGTATCTATCTTAGTTCCTTTAATCATTCTTTCATTTTCAATGAAAGGAAATATTATTCGTCCAGCACTCCCTGAAGGACATAGAGACTTAACATCTGACGGCGAAAAGAAATTATTATTATTTGTTGGTGTTGGAGCTTTATTATTTGTTCCTATATTTAAAACAACAACTCACTTACCTCCATACATGGGAATGCTATTAGGATTAGGTGTAATATGGACTTTAACAGAAATTATTCACAGAAAAAAACCTGTTGAAGATAGAAGAAGCTTATCTGTAATAAGTATTTTAACTAAAGTTGATGTACCTACTGTATTTTTCTTTTTAGGAATTTTAACAGCAGTAGCAAGTTTACAATCAGCCGGACATTTAAGTTTGGCTTCAGTCTGGTTAGATAATGTTACAGGAGGAAATATCTACATCATAGATACTTTCATCGGAATCTTTTCATCAATAGTTGACAACGTACCCTTAGTTGCAGGTTCAATGGGAATGTATAGTATTGCACATGTTGGAGCATTTGCTCAAGATGGAGTATTCTGGGAATTACTAGCTTATACAGCTGGAACAGGTGGATCTATCTTAATTATTGGATCAGCTGCTGGAGTTGCTGCAATGGGAATGGAAAAAATCGACTTCGTTTGGTATATGAAAAAAATGTCTTTACTTGCTTTAATAGGATATTTAGCCGGTATCGGAACTTACATGTTACAAGAAAAAATGTTAGGAGCTTCCGAAGAAGTTGAATTAGGAACTACAGAGATAGTTGAAGCACGTGCTGAAGGTATAATTAGTGATGAAACTGCGGTTCACTTAGACAACGAAATGTACATTGGCACTAGAGCCATTTTGGAAGGCGAAGAAGCTACTGAAGAACCTACAACAGAGGTAACAGAAGAAACGGTTATTGTTGAAGAAACGGTTATTGAAGAAACTACAGAAGTTACTGATACAAATGCTGTAATTGAAGAAACAGAAGTAAAAGAAGAAGCTGCTGAATAATACAGAGCAACTTTTTTATAAATTGAAAGACCTTGCATTTGCAGGGTCTTTTTTTGTTTAGAATGTATAATGATACTATCCTTCTGAGAGTGTAGATAGTTAAATATTAAATACTATTCCCATTCATCAATTTACAAACCTTTTAGGTACTGAGAATTATTTGTTGGAGAGATTAAACTATGTAATTGTTGTAAAGATATAGAATCTCCGTTTATTGCAGATTTAAATAAACCTATTAGCTCTAATTTACTAACTTTCAAGCGAGTTTGCGTTTCTATATTTTGCAAGTCTATCATATAATTAGTAAAACAATTAGAAATATCAGAAATAATATCTGTGTTAAGAAAATTACTTTGATTATACAAAGCATTATAATTCCCTTCAGATTTCACAACAAAATAGCTTTCACCTTTCCGATTGATAATTTTTGAAGACTTCATACATTTTTCGACACAAGTATTATCCACAATGTGTTTATCGCAGCCCGTTACTTTCTGAAAAAAACATTGACGACTAATCATCGTCATTATAGGGTGATATATACTATAATGTAGCTCAAAATCTATCGGAGTTATCAAATCCTTAATTTGATTTTTATTAATTTCGTTTGAAATAAAAGCCCCCGAACAATTGTACTCTTCCTTCAAAGCTAAAAGACTAAACGAATTGGTAATATTTAACTGTGGACCGGCAATCCAGTTAATACCTTCTTTATTGGCTAAAAAACCCAAACCTGTATTATTGCTAACAATTTTATTTGGACACAATTCCTTAATAAAATGAGATGCATTCTCGAAATCTTCACCAATAATTACAGAAGGAAAATAAGGAATAAGCTGTGGATTTTGTCTAAAAATATCTAAATAATAGTCATAGCGATTTGTGAAATTACTAGGTAATAAGAAATAGAATTGCACATCATTCTCGGCACATAAATCCAAATCTTTGTCATCAGAAATCAACACCGATAAAATTGCTCTTTCAATAATCTTTTTTGGTTTATTAAGCTTAGGGTAGTTAACAGAATTAATTCCACTTTTATCTCCCTTCAATCTAAATAATATTTCTTTTTTTATCGAATTTAATTCTTTAAAAGGAATGCTTAAACCACTTTCTAAATCCTTAAGGATTAATTCTCTAATAAAATACTCTGTGTCATTTATGGTCTTCAATTTCCTAAAAATAGAATCGTGATTAATGTTATCTCTATCTTTCTTAATAAGTTTATTTTTAGAAAAAAAGAAAAATTCAGAATCTTCAGTAGAAACTTTCACCTCTAAAGGAGAATACTCTTTTCCAGAAATTCTGATAGTTATAGGCTTTTTACTGAAAGTTAATCTCTCAATTTTATTTTTAATCCACGCTTTTTGT
>JAMOQL010000003.1 GCA_027064025.1 Bacteroidales bacterium | reverse complement strand
CCAGTATGTTTTCGCTCAATTAACTTCATTTCTACCACAACGAGTTTTCGATAGGTTTGTTTCCAAACATGATGGTGATAAATATGTAAAACATTTTTCCTGTTGGAATCAATTACTTTGTATGGTTTTTGGACAACTTACTAATCGAAATAGTCTTCGAGACTTGACCGTAATTATTAATGCTCATAGTTCCAAATCTTATCATTTGGGATTTGGGAAATCCGTTTCAAAAAGTAATTTATCAAAGGCTAATAATAGGCGTAATTCAAAAATATTTGAAGAGTTTGCTTATTACTTAATTGATGTAGCTCAAGACAAATTAAGGAATGATGACTTTGAAATTAAAGGTAAGGTTTATGCTTTTGATTCATCTACAATAGATTTGTGTCTTAGTGTATTTTGGTGGGCTAAATTCCGAAAAACTAAAGGTGGAATAAAGCTCCATACTCTTTATGATATAACAACAAAAATCCCAGTGTTTATTCATATTACAGAAGCAACAATACATGATGTCAATGCAATGGATGTTATTCCATATGAAATTGGTGCTTACTATATATTTGACAGAGGTTATGTCGACTTTAAACGTCTATTTAAGATAACGAAACTCTCATCATTTTTTGTAATTAGAGCAAAGTCAAACTTAAAGTTTAGACGAATATATTCGAATAAAGTCAATAAGAAAAATAATGTAAGAGTTGACCAAATAGGTAAGCTTACGGGGTTCTATATTTCCAAAGATTATCCTGACAAAATAAGAAGAATTAAATATTATGATTCCGAAAGTAAACGAACTTTTATCTACCTAACCAACAATATGAATATCACAGCAGAACAGGTTGCGTTACTGTATAAAAATCGTTGGCAAGTTGAATTATTCTTTAAATGGATTAAACAACATTTAAAAGTGAAATCATTTTGGGGCACGACAGAAAATGCTGTTCGAATACAAATTTACTCTGCAATAATAACATATTGCCTAGTAGCAATTGTTGGTAACGAACTAAAATTGGAGCGTTCAACCTACGAAATTTTACAGATTTTAGGAGTATCACTTTTAGACAAAACACCTATAAATGAACTGTTTACAAATTCAAATTACAATAACGCCAAAGAAGTGGATTGCAATCAACTGAAACTCAGCTTGTTTTAAGTGGACACTAGTGATCTGATTTAATAAATAAGAGCTTAATCGCTCACCAAAACTTAAAATATTATTTTTAATTGAAACTGAATTTGGAGTGTTGTTTAAATTATTTACTAAGTTTACTAGCTCCTGTTTTCTGTTTTCTATATCTAATACAGTGTAATACGGCTCAAATATTTCATTAATTATTGCATTGTTATTACCTGTGCTTTTAAGTAAAGTATTTAGTTTGTCAGTTACGCCATAAAATGCTGAAACCACAATAACCAAAGGCTCATTATAAGATTTTATAACCCTTATTATTTTATCAATATCTGACTTTGATTTTAGGTTTGACCCTCCAAATTTTACAACTATTTTATTCATTTTTTTAATTTGTAATTATTAATTGTAAGTAATAATTATTACCAATTGATTTTTTGAAATGCGCAAGTGAGAGTACCTGCTACTTGAAAAGGGGGAGCTTTTAGTTTTTTTAAACTAAATAAAAAACCTCCCTATTGCATTCGCATATACAAATGAAAAAAAATGTTGTTATTTGATTTTTGTTTTAATTCTTTCGTAATTTTTGTAGATAACTTTGCACTCATTTTATTAAATATTTAAAATTATAAGTCCCGTTTGTTTAGCGGGCAGGTGTTGGCACCTTACCATACTTGGTGGTTGCCGGAATTTCATAGAGCCTGTTCTCTCCATTCCTCTTTATAATTCAAATATTCGTTCAACGAAAGAATACTTGAAATGATTTTGCAAATGTAATGTAGTATTTTTAAATTTCCAAATTTATTATTTAAACAACCTTATGATTTGTAAGTTTTATAACGTAATTATTGAATATATCTTATAATATGACACAAAAATGCTTGTATATTCAAAATCTATAAGCTTAATATAGAATAATCAACAAATCTAAATTATTAGTTTTTTTTAAAGTTTCGCCTTTATCTCACTTAAACACAAATTACCAATACTACCTTTATGTGTATGATTTGCTTTTTTGTCGGTATTGAAATTGCCTTTTAGAATTTCGCCTCCTACTTTTTTATAAGCATCTCTAAAGCTCATTCCGTCAACAACTAATTTATTAACTTCCTCTACACTAAAAATTAGATTATACTTTTCGTCTTCAATTACATTTTTATTGATAATAATATGTTGAAGCATAAAATTTGTTACATATAGATTATCTTTTAAAGTCTCTATAGCAGGAAAAAGGTTCTCTTTTAAAATCTGAAAATCTCTATGATAACCACTTGTTAAGTTGTTAGTCACCAAAATTATTTCGTTGGGCAAAGCTTGTATTTTGTTGCATTTTGCTCTAATCAGCTCAAAAACATCGGGGTTTTGTTTGTGAGGCATAATACTAGAACCTGTTGTTAGTTCTTTGGGGAAACCTACAAAATTAAAATTTTGGCTCGTATACAAAATAATATCTGCAGAGAGTTTGGTTAAGGTTCCTGCTACTGAAGAAAGTGCAAAAGAAAGTATTTTCTCCAATTTACCTCTGCTCATTTGTGCAGCTATCGAATTAATTTTAAGATTTCCGAAACCTAATTCTTTTGTAGTAAAATCTCTATCAATAGGAAACGACGAACCATAACCTGCTGCTGACCCTAATGGGTTTTGATCTGCTATTTTATAGGCTGCATTAAGCATTGTAATATCGTCGATAAGTGTTTCTGCATAGGCCGAAAACCACATCCCGAACGACGATGGCATTGCAATTTGCATATGTGTATAGCCCGGAATTATTATCTCTTTATGCTTTTCTGCCAAAATAATTAAAGTATCAAACAAAGTTTTAACAAGCTCTTTAATTTCATTAATTTCATCTTTAAAATAAAGGTGCAAATCAACTAAAACTTGGTCGTTTCGAGAACGTGCAGTGTGTATTTTCTTTCCTGCATCACCAATTCTTTGCGTTAGCTCATATTCAATTTTACTATGAACATCTTCGAAGTTTTCTTCAATAGTAAATGTTCCGTTCTTTATTTCTGACAAAATATCTTTTAGAACAGCCAAAATATCGCTTAATTCTTTATCGTTAAGTAAACCAATTTTATTAAGCATTTTAGCGTGAGCTGTATTCCCCAATACATCATGCTTAGCAATTTTTAAATCTAATATTCTATCGTTTCCTACGGTGAATTTATCAACTAGATTGTTTACCGTATATCCTTTATCCCAAAGTTTCATATTTTTTATTTTTTAATGTCCATTTTTTTGTCAAAGCAAACAAAGTGAGGCAATATATTGTTGTAAAGATTGCTTTGTTGTTCCGCTTCGCAATGACGCTGTAATTACCCAATTATCACATTAGAAAGCATTTTTTTATACAAATCTATACCTTCTTCAATTTCTGATATTAGAATATATTCGTCTGCTTGATGAGAACGGGTTGAATCTCCTGGCCCTAATTTTACCGATTGACAAGTTAATACCGATTGATCGGATAAGGTTGGTGAGCCATACGTTTCTCTACCTAAATTAACACCTGCCTGCACAAAAGGGTGGTTTTTGTCTATTGCCGACGAGTTTAGATTGGTTGAACGTGCGATAACTTTACTCTTTACATTTTGTTTAATAATCTCCAAAACTTCTAAGTTTGAGTATTTATCGTTAACTCTTACATCAATAACCAAACTACATTCTGCTGGCACTACATTATGCTGAGTTCCTGCATTTATCTGAGTTACACTCATTTTTACATTGCCTAAGAATTCAGAGTTTTTATCAAATTCAAACTTTCGAAACCACTCAATATCATCCATTATTTTATAAATTGGATTTACGGTATTAGTATGTGCGGCGTGCCCAGGAATACCTTCTGCAATTACATCTAAAACCAACAAGCCTTTTTCGGCTATAGCCAGATGCATTTGAGTTGGCTCTCCAACTATTGCAAAATCTATTTCGGGTAAAGTCTTAAGCAAACTGTTTAAACCTTTTGCACCAGAACTTTCTTCTTCGGCGGTAATTGCAATTATTAAATTATATTTTAAATCTTTTTGATGATAGAAATGAACAAAAGTTGCTAATAATGAAATAACGGAAGCTCCTGCATCGTTACTTCCTAAGCCATAAATAACCCCTTCTTTTTCATCTGCAGAAAAAGGGTCGTTAGTATAAGCCGAGTTGGGTTCAACAGTATCGTGATGGGAATTCAATAATATACTTGGCTTTTTATCATCAAAATATTTATTCGTAGCCCAAACATTATTATTTTCTCTGTTGAAACTTATTTCATTCTCTTTTAAATAATTCTCTAAAAGCAATGCAGTCTTGTCTTCTTCTGATGAAAAAGATTGTGTTTTTATTAAACTTTTAAGTAATTCTATTTCTTTTTTCATTCTATTTCTTTTTTTCGTCATTGCGAACGAGGAACGAGTGTGGCAATCTCTTTATCTAATAGATTGTTTCGTCGTAATTATTATTTGACTTCTGTAAATATATTTTTCGCATTTGACAAATATTTCTCGCCAGCAATTTTCACCGACTTTACACCATTTTCGAGAGCATAAAAACAATTATCTAATTTGGGTATCATTCCATTTTGAATAATACCTTCATTTTTTAATTCTACGAAACTGCTTTTGTCAATTTCAGGAATTACAATATTATTTTCTAAGTCCGATAAAACACCATCTTTCTCGAACAAATAGATTAGTTCTACATCGTATTTTTTAGCCAAGCCTACAGCAAGTTCCGATGCTATTGTGTCGGCATTTGTGTTTAATAATTGTCCCTTTTTATCGTGGGTTATGGCATTGAAAATAGGCACTAAACCAATC
>JAMOQL010000002.1 GCA_027064025.1 Bacteroidales bacterium | reverse complement strand
ACTTTTGAGTTTTTTGATAAAAAAGAAGGTTATACTGCATATAATTCTACAACGGCTGTACTAGATAAAAATGATGCTATTTGGATAAATACATCTGAGGGTGTAATGAAAATAAATCCCAATGATTTTGATAGAAAATATAAATATCCTCAAATATACATTTCTGAAATAGATATTTTCAATATTAAAACCGATTCGTTATTAAATATCAATAATCCTAAATTTACCTATAATCAGAATTATATCAGCTTTCATTTTCATAGAAATAATTATATAAATGCCGATAAAGATGTGTTTTATTATCGCCTTTCTTCTCATTCGGAGCAATGGATAAAAGCCAATGATAATAAGGTTGATTTTTATAATATACAAGCAGGAAATTATAAGTTTGAACTTAAATGTAAAAATATTAATAGTGGTGATACTAGTAATATCATTCATTATAAGTTTGTGATTAAAAAACCTTGGTGGAATACAATAGCATTCTATATACTAATTGTTGTTGTATTTGTTGGAGCAATATTAATTATCTCTAGGCAAAAGATAAACCGCATAAAAAAACAAGCTTCTGAAACAAATCGCATTCAGAAAAGAATAGCCGAATTGGAAATGAAGGCTCTACAATCGCAAATGAATCCGCACTTTGTTTTCAATTCATTGAATGCTATACAGAATTTTGTGCTCGATGGCAATATTGACCAAACGCTTGATTATATAGCCCATTTTTCAATATTACTCCGCAATACACTTGATTATTCTTCCAGAAAACACATTAGTATTTCGCAAGAGCAAGAATTTCTTAATCACTATATTGCCTTAGAGCAAATGCGTTTTAGCAATGATGGAAAAGCGGCTTTCGACTATTCATTTAATGTGGACGAAGGTATTGATATTAGTGCCGAAATAATTCCACCAATGCTACTGCAACCTATTATTGAGAACTCCATTAAACATGGCGAAGTGCATAAAGTACCTAATGGTAAAATAAGTGTTGCAATTATTAAGCAAGATAATTCAATACATATTAGCATTACCGATAATGGTATTGGCAGAAAGAAATCTACCGCCAAGAGAAACAAAAATCATCAATCCAAAGCCATGGGTATTATTAACGATAGACTCCATATTTTAGGAAAGAAAAAATATGCCAAAATGGAAATAATTGACTTAGAAGTAGGCACTCGTGTGGAGCTTAGCTTGGAAGTTGAATAAGTAAAGACTCAGCGTGTTTTTAAAACGCACCGAGTCTGATACACATCGCAAGTCAAGCGGTGACTCTAAGTCAACGCCTGACTACTAAAAACAAGCCGAAAAACCACCAAATCACTGTCCAAAACCTCAAGTTTATACCAAATTCCACTACCCCTAAAACTAGCTTAATCATCAAAAACAACTACTTAATTTCCATTTTAAGGGGGTTAGGACATTGGGACAGAATGTTTGATGTTTTGTGCTTATTTTTGTGGGAGATAACTAATAAATAAGCAGATGAAAGTAATAAGAACATTTCACCCTATTGGACAAGGTGCTTTTTACTCGGAAAGGCATTTTGATATAAAGAGGGAAGAAGAATACACAATTGTTTATGACTGTGGAAGCACTGATAAAAAAATAGTTGAAAAAGAAATACGAAGTTGTTTTGAAAAAGATCAAGAGATAGCGGCGGTATTTATTTCTCATTTACATTATGACCATATTAGTGGCTTAAAGTACCTTTTAGACTATTGTAATGTTAAGAAAGTATTTATGCCATTACTTGATGATTGCGAAAAAGCAAATATTCTAATGCAAAATAGAATAATCGTAGGAAATTCTTCTATACCTAAGTTTATTGACAATTTAGTAATAAACTCAAATAGCATTAGTCGGCTTATAGATAAGGATATAGAAATAGTTTTAGTACCTGATTTAAGTGAAAACATTGTTGAACAAGAGTCAAGGCCAGTAGATATTAAAGGAGTAAATTCAGCTAGTTTTATAAAGGAAAAACAACATAAAATTTTTATTCATTGTTTTAATTGGATTTTCATTCCATTTAATTTCAGGAAAGAAAAAAGACTACCTTCTTTGCTGAAAGATTTGCATGACACTTTATTCCCTGACGAAACTATATATTCGCAAGAAAAGTTCTGTAATTATATAATTTCAAATAATAATTTTAAGAAAATTTGGGAAGATAAGCGAAAGAAAATTATTGGAGTTTATAAAAAAGTGCCTGGTAGTATGAATACTAATTCAATGACTTTATACTCTGGTCCTAATAAGTTAAATAATAAAATACCTTCTCGTGTATATTGTAATCGGATTAGCCTGTATCCATATAATTTAACAGTATCAACTCATTGCCCAGCAGTCATGTATTTTGGTGATTATGATGCCAAAGGGAAAACAAAATGGAGTAATTTCAAAAATTATTATAATGCATATTGGGATAGTGTTTGCATGGTACAAATACCACATCATGGCTCTAAGAATAATTATAATAAGGAAATAAACTATAAAAATAAAAAAATATCAATAATATCTGCAGGACTAAATAGTCGGTACGGGCATCCGCATTGTAAAACTGTTTTAGATATAGTTATTGATGGAGGCATCCCAATAATAATTACAGAAGAAAAATCAAGTAGATTAATATTTAGCTGCCGATATCCAAAGTGAAGAAGACTAAAATAATAAATAATTTAATTCTGCAAGACTCAGCGTGTCTTTAAGACACACCGAGTCTGACAGGCAGCTATAAATCAAGCGCTGACTCTGAGTTGCCGCATGAATATCACAAAAAACAAAAAATCAATCAAATTTATTAATAATTAAAAATTTTAGAAGTATGAAAAAATTAAGAAGTTTCGCAATCAGTTTAGTAGTTTTAGTTTCAATGTTGTTCTCTTTTCAAGGGTTCAGCCAAACACCTAAACTATTAACATTTAGTAATAGTTACGGTGTTGGTGAAATACATGGTTATGATCCAATTAAAGATTTAGGTGAACATAATGTATCAGTAGATAGTGTAAATGTTGGTGATACGTTATTTTATCTTAAATTTGAATTTGATGATACATATACATACTATGGTATTATAAAATCAAAAGAAAAATTGAATTCAAATAATTATTATCCAGTTATTGGACTAACATTACATTTAGAAATATCTATTCCTAAAGATACAACAGATAAACTTGTTTTATTAAATGGTAATGATTTTAAGGGTATTGCTAATGATCAAAATATGAATGTATCTATGCATTTTAGAAAAGACACGATTATTAACACAAGTCAATCAATCACAACACTATCTTTTAATGTTTTGGAAATTGGACCAAATGCTAATGTAGATTTCAAATTCTCATTTAAATTTGATGCTGATATGTATACTGGTTTTGAAGACAATTTCTTTGTAGAGAAAGAAACATTCAAAGTATATCCAAATCCATGCGAGAACCAACTTAATATTGAAGCAGATGGACTTAAAAGAGTTTTTGATACAAGTGGTCGTTTAATGCTTGAAACCTATGAGAACGTAGTTAATATGAGTGATTTAGCACCAGGTATGTATGTGGTGATGTTGGAGAGTGGAGCGACAAAGAAAATTTCTAAAAAAGAATAATACTTTTTAATTTTTATACTTAATTAAAGTGGAGGTATTTAATTAAACCTCCACTTTTTTTTATTGTGGAGGTTTAATTTAATACTAACTTTTTTATTGTGGTGGCTTCTGCTTTTTATTTAGTTTAATCAATACTGGTTTGTTTTGCTTCTTAAAGTAATCATGAAGCCCTTTAACATCATAAACATCTATAACTAATATATTCATATCATTTGCTATTAGAAAATCATTCTGGGCCAATACTTTTCTTAATAAAGTTTTGTTCGCAAACCCTACTTTTATGTGGAGGTGGTTTCTTTCTGTTTTCTCAATTACGAATTTAGTTCTACTATATTTATCTAACTTATTCATTATATCTTTATTAATTGATAATGCTATATATTTCCAATAATTAATAGATAAATCATTTCTTGAAGAAATAGTAATAAAAAGACTGAATTGAATGTTGTAATAAAACTTTTTAAAAGTATCAATCATAGATTTATGAATAAACCATTTGTTATTTTTCTTGAAAATTAATTCATCATTATTGCCTTCCTTCAATAGTATTTTTAGTCTGTTTTGGATCTGTCTATATTTCAAGTCAGTTAGTTTTTCAATTTGTTTTAATGTGTAATAATTTGTTTCATTTTCCATTATATTTAATTATTTTTTATTATTACGAAAGAACATAATAAACCGAGTATCAACACTATATGTAAATAAGTATCAAATCATCTATTACTATATATTAATGACAAAAAGTCAAAAAGCGATAAAATGAAAAATAATTGAAAAATAATTTGTTATTATCTGTATATCAGTTTATTATAAAGTATAATATTAAAATAAAGTGAGGGATTGATTGCGTAGTCTCAAGAGTAATTGATAATCAAGTAAATAAAAAAACAGACATTCAAAAAAAATGAAAGTCTGTTTTTTAATTTGATTATGAAACTAAAACTATATATTAAAAACAGATTGCCTGAAAAAGACAAACAGATTTTAATATATAGAAATAAAAAAAAGAGATTATGAAAGATTATGAAAAATTTAAAGAAGACCTTAAAAGAGAGAAAGAAGCCCTAAAACAAAAACAAGAAGAAATAAAAGCCAAAGAGAAAAAAGCAAACATAGAACAAACCGAAGAAAAACTGAAGAATATGAAAGATGAGAATTAATATCTTCATATTAAACCTCCGCATTATCTATTTTAGATTATCCGTTTTTATTCTAAAACTCAAAAAAGATTTATTGAATACCATTGCTAATATTAAAAATAATTGAAAATTGTTTTAACCATGTTTAAACATAAAAAGAACAAAGCCACCGTAAATAGTTTATTTACAGTGGCTTATAGTTGTATTGTTTGTGCCCAGAACAAGAC
>JAMOQL010000001.1 GCA_027064025.1 Bacteroidales bacterium | reverse complement strand
GATTAAAAGATAAAGTAATAGCACAACAAATACTTGACCAAGGACAGCAAATAGAAGAAAAGGCTATCGCTTTAGAAAGTGAGATTATTGAAATTGTTAATTCGAAAATATAATTATATAATTGTTTAATCCAGAAAATATATTGTTTGTTAAGTGAAAAAATATTTTAGTATAAAAATGTGAATTTTTCTTGATAAATATTTATATTATAAAGTATTTTCCTAAGATAACCAATTGGTACTTGTGGAAATATAAATAAAGAGGGTTTAGATTAATTGGTTTTTTAGCTGCTCATAGATGAGCAGCTTTCTTTTTATATTTGGTTATAATAAATTATCAAAAAAAACAAGTGCTCAAGTCTATAACTTTCAGTCTCATATAGTTTACGTTTTCACTAATAAATATTAACTTTGCGAATCTTAAAAATATAGCTGTTTGTTGAAGACCTCGTTATTAACATTTAGCATTTAATCTTTCATTTAAGTACTATGAGAAAAAAATTTGCAACATATAAAAAATTTAATCTTTCCGAAATCAATAAGGAAGTATTAAAAGAATGGAAAGAAAATAAAATATTTGAAAAATCGATTTCATCTAGAGATGGTAGTAAATCCTTTGTTTTTTACGAAGGACCTCCTTCGGCCAATGGAAAGCCTGGTATTCACCATGTAATGGCAAGAGGAATAAAAGATATTTTTTGTAGATACAAAACATTACAAGGATATCAAGTCCAACGTAAAGCAGGTTGGGATACTCATGGGTTGCCAGTAGAATTAGGCGTTGAAAAAGCATTAGGGATAACCAAAGAAGACATTGGAGGCAAAATATCTGTAGATGAATATAATGCGGCCTGTAGAGCCGATGTCATGAAATATACCGATTTGTGGGAGGATTTAACAGAGAAAATGGGTTATTGGGTAGATATGAAAGATCCATATATTACCTATGATAATCGGTATATTGAGACCCTTTGGTATTTGCTAAAAGAATTATATAAGAAAGGGTTAATTTATAAAGGTTATACTATTCAACCATTTTCTCCAGCTGCAGGAACGGGTTTAAGTACACACGAATTAAATCAACCAGGTTGTTACAAAGATGTTAAAGATACAACTGCAATTGTTCAGTTTAATATTGTTAGAAACGAACAGTCTGCATTTTTATTTTCAGACATAAAAATAGAAGGCTTTACGTGCGGTAATGTACAGATGATTGCATGGACCACAACACCTTGGACATTGCCTTCGAATACAGCATTAGCTGTTGGCTCAGGAATTAAATATGTGAAAGTTGCTAGTTTCAACCCTTATACAGGACAGCCAATTGTTGTAATTTTAGCAAAAGATAGAGTTTCAACTTACTTTAAACCCGAAAATTCAGAATTAAGTTTTGCCGACTTTAAAGAAGGAGATAAGAAGATTCCTTTTAAAATATTGGAAGAATATCAAGGAAAAGATTTTGAAGGGATAATATATGAACAATTAATACCTTGGGTTAAACCTTTAGGGAAAGCCTTTGAAGTAATTACGGCTGATTTTGTAACTACAGAAGATGGTACAGGTATTGTCCATATCGCACCAACTTTTGGTGCTGATGACGATAGAGTAGCGAAAGCAGCAGGTATTGTACCGTTAATTTTAATCGATAAAGAAGAAAAACGTCAACCAATGGTCGATAGACAAGGTAGATTCTTTTCTTTAGATGATTTAGACGAAAAATTTGTTAACGAGCAAGTTGATGTTGAGGCGTATAATGAGTTTGCAAATAGATATGTAAAAAATGCTTACGATTCCTCTCTTACAGAAAAAGATGCCACCTTAGATATCGATATTTCTGTAATGTTAAAGAAAGACAATAAGGCATTTAAGGTTGAAAAACATGAACATAATTATCCTCATTGTTGGAGAACAGATAAGCCTATACTATATTACCCATTAGATTCTTGGTTTATTAAAACGACAGCTCTTAAAGATAGAATGGTCGAGTTAAATAAAACTATAAATTGGAAACCAGAATCTACAGGAACAGGCCGTTTTGGCAAATGGTTAGAAAATTTACAAGATTGGAATTTATCACGTTCACGTTATTGGGGAACTCCTTTGCCTATATGGGTATCCGAAGATAAAACAGAAGAAATTTGTATAGGATCTGTAGAAGAACTTTACAACGAGATTGAAAAATCTGTTGAAAAAGGGTTTATGTCAGAAAATCCATACAAAAAGTTTGTTGTCGGTGATAATTCAAAAGAAAATTATGATAAGATTGACCTTCATCGCCCTTATGTTGACGGTATTATTTTAGTTTCTCCAAGCGGACAAAAAGCGCATCGTGAATTAGATTTGATAGATGTTTGGTTCGATAGTGGTTCTATGCCCTATGCACAATTACATTACCCATTCGAAAATAAAGAATTGATTGACGAGAAAGGTTATTATCCTGCCGATTTTATTGCAGAAGGTGTTGACCAAACGCGTGGATGGTTTTTTACTTTACACGCTATTGGCACCATGTTATTTGATTCTGTAGCCTTTAAAAATATTATTTCTAACGGTTTAGTTTTAGATAAAAAAGGACTAAAAATGTCGAAGCGTTTAAATAATGGGGTAGATCCATTTGGAGCGATTGAGAAATTTGGTTCAGACCCATTACGTTGGTATATGACTACCAATTCACAACCATGGGATAATTTAAAATTTGATATTGAAGGGGTTGAGGAAGTTAGAAGAAAATTCTTCGGTACCCTTTATAATACATATTCATTCTTCGCATTATATGCCAATGTAGATGGTTTTACTTTTTCGGAAGATGAAGTTCCAGTAAATGAGCGACCAGAAATTGATCGTTGGGTTATTTCTTTATTAAATACTTTGATAAAAGAAGTAGAAGACGCTTTAGAAAATTACGAACCCACAAGAGCTGGTCGAGCAATACAAAACTTTGTTTCAGAGAATCTTAGTAATTGGTATGTTCGTTTAAATAGAAAACGTTTTTGGGGAGGAGAGTATTCTACCGATAAAATTTCAGCATATCAGACCTTATACTATTGTTTAGAAACTGTAGCTAAGTTATCGTCGCCAATTATGCCTTTCTATAGCGATAAGCTTTATCAGGATTTAACTCAGGCAACTGGTAGAGATACAGAATCAGTTCATCTTTCTAAGTTCCCAGAATATCAAGATCAATTTGTAGATAAAGATTTAGAAGAACGGATGGAGATTGCTCAGAAGGTGTCTTCTATGGTATTAGGATTGCGTAGAAAAGTAAGTTTAAAAGTTCGCCAGCCACTTCAGAAAATAATGATTCCGATATTAAATGCTAATTTTCAAATCCAATTAGAAGGTGTTAAAGATTTGATTCTTTCTGAAATTAATGTTAAAGAATTAGAATATTTGACAGAAACAGCAGGGGTTTTAGTAAAGAAAATTAAACCAAACTTTAAGACTTTAGGCCCTAAGTACGGTAAGATAATGAAAGGAATTGCAGCCGAAATAGCTAAAATGTCGCAAGAAGATATTGCAACCTTTGAGAAAGAGACCACGTATAGTTTGAAAGTCGGCGATCAAACACCTAAACTTACTCTAGAAGATGTTGAGATAATATCGGAAGATATTCCAGGTTGGTTAGTTGCAAATGAAGGCAATATTACGGTGGCTTTAGATGTTACTATTACAGAAAGTTTAAAACAGGAAGGCTTAGCACGCGAATTTATTAATAGAATACAAAATCTCCGAAAGGATAGTGGTTACGAGGTTACCGATAAAATTAACATCGAAATTGTAAAACTTTCTCAGATAGAAGGCGCAATAAATGTTTTTGGTGATTATATTGCAGAGCAAACTTTAGCAGAATCTATTGTCTTTGTTGATGCCGTTGAACAAGAAAATTCTATTGAAGTAGAAATTGAAGAGGGCTTAGCCACTCGGATTTTGATTAAAAAGATTTAATAATTTTAAGGTCCCAATAGGGAGAGGAGGAATTATGAGTGAAAAAACAAGATATAATGATGAAGAATTAGAAGAGTTTAAAGAATTAATTCTTAATAAATTAGCTAAGGCAAAGAGAGATTATGAAAACCTAATGGAGTCTATTGATAATTCTGAGGGTAATGACATACAAGATACTTCGCCTACTTTTAAAGTTTTAGAAGAAGGCGCGTCTGTATTATCGAAAGAAGAATCGGCAAGACTAGCACTTAGGCAACAAAAGTTTATTTCTCATTTAAACTCTGCTTTGATTCGTATCGAAAATAAAACTTATGGAATTTGTAGAGAAACAGGTAAACTTATTGCTAAAGAAAGGCTTAGAGCTGTTCCTCATGCAACATTGAGTATAGAAGCAAAAAATGATAGAAAATAATATTTTGTCGATAATGAATGAAAGTTTCGGTTCTTTAAAGGGTCGAAACTTTTTTTTAAGTTAATAATTATCAGAACAATATAATGATTAGAATAACTCAGCAAAGAATTAAGTGTATAGGATGTGGAAATTGTGAAGAAGTGGCGCAAAATAATTGGAGAATGAATAATTCTGATGGGAAAGCAGATTTGATAGGAGCAAAAGAGAATAAAGGCTTTTATACCGTTATATCTTCCAATGATGATTATGAACCTAATTTTGAAGCTCAGAATATTTGTCCAGTAAGAATAATAAAAGTAGAGAAAATACAATAATAATTAGAGCTGTTAATTAATTCCATTTGGGATATATAATTTCTCTATACTTACATCTAGTCAATAAAATCATTACTTATTATACATAAGTAGGCTCTCCATCGAAAATATTGAATTAATATTAAACCATTAAGAGAATTTAAGTGTAAAAACTTATTTTCTCTTTTTTTGCTTTTAAATAAAAAATATTTGAAACTAAAGATTGAAGAATAAGGTATACTATAGAGTAGAAATCTTCATAAATTTGTATGATAATGTTATCAGGATATAGAAAAATATTATTTTTTATAGTGTTGCCCATTTTTTTTCTCTCATGCGAAAAAGAAAGTGTAAGCTATCAAGAAATTCCAGTAAATAAACTTGAAAATATTTCTGTTCCAGACGGTTTTTTATTTAATGCGAGTAAAAAAGTAACCGTAAAATTCTCGTCGACTTATAATGAGCAGTACGCTGTAGTCGAGATTTATAGGGGTGATCCTAATTTAGAAAGTTCTGTAGTTTTTTCGGGAAAACTTATTGATAATAGATTTGAACATGAAGTAATTGTTCCATCTTATTCAAAAGATTTATATATCCGATTGAAACTAAATAATGGAATATCAAAATTCTTTAAAGTGCCCATTGTTAATAATATTGCAAATTATATTTATAATCCGAGTATTCAATCGAAGTCCATTAATGCAAATAACGTATATGATTGTGATGCGAATTGTACACAAACCTTACCTACAAGTGGCACATACGAAAATATCATAATAAACGATGGTGAAACTCTTTGTATTCCAGAAGGTGTAATAGTAGATGGGAGTATTAATATTAATGGAGGGACTTTATCCGTTTGTGGAACTGTAAATTCTACACTTAGTTTTGGTAGTGTAAGTTCAACAATAATTATAGGCGAACTTGCTGAAGTTTCAATTTCTAGTATTAATTCAAATATTAGGATAATAAATTATAACAATAATTTTATCTTACCTTCAGTAATAAATGGTTATGTAGAAAATTATGCAAATATTAATCTAGATGGGAATTTAATATTAAGTTCTGGATCAGAATTTGTGAATTTTGGAGAAGTAAATATTTCTGGAAATATTGATAATAATGGTTCAATTATTAATAATTCAAGTATAAGTATGAATCAATTTACTCAGAAAACATCGGGGAGTTGTGTTAATAATTGTCATTTCTTTGTAACTACTAATTTAACTCAAATGAGTCCTTATTTTACTAATAATAGTTATATTTATATAGGTGGTCTTCTGCAAATTACTGAAGGAGCAATTATTAATCTTACTGAGCAATCGCTTATAGAGTGCGATAATCTTTTGTCTTATGGTACTCTGGTTAATAATAGTTCGGATTATGCGAGAATTGAAATTAATATTAATAGTTATTTATATCAATCATCTAACCTAGCTGGTTTAATTGATTTTTGCGATAACGACGGAATAGAATTGTTAGAAGGGAGTATCGATCATGAGGTACAATATTGTAAAACTGCAATTCAAGCAACCGAATGTAATCCTGGTATTGGTTCTGTAAATATTGTGGATACCGACAATGATGGGGTTAACGATGATTTAGATAATTTCCCTACAGATCCAGATAGAGCGTTTGTTAGTTATTTCCCCGAAAAGAATTTTGGGACTTTTGCCTTCGAAGATTTATGGCCTTATAAAGGAGATTATGATTTTAATGATTTAGTCATTAATTATCAGTACCAACTAATCTTAAATTCAGTTGGTTGGGTTAAAGAGATTCAATATACATATAAGCTTGTTGCTGTTGGAGGTTCTTTTAAGAATGGGTTTGGAGTACAATTTCCAGTTGATGCATCGCAAGTGGAAAGCAATACATATCCTATAAATTTGTCTGAAGGAATCATTAATTTATCATCAAAATATATAGAAAGTAATCAATCAAAAGCAGTTGTTATTTGTTTCGATAACGCATCTAGAACTCTTGGGTATCCAGGAGGTAATGTTACAGGTATTAATACTACAAATGGAGCTCCATATTCCAATCCTGCAATAGTTATTGGAACGATTATTTTTATTAGCCCGCAAGATATTATGGAGAAGTTACCTTTTAATCCTTTTATGTTTATTAATTTGGATAGGGGGAAAGAAGTGCACTTAATTGGTGAGCAACCAACCGATCTTGTTAATATAGCTTATTTTAATACAGGAAACGACGCCTCTGCAAATGGAATTTATTACAAAACGGAACAAAATTTACCTTGGGCTCTAAACTTTTTAAATGAGTTTGATTATCCAATGGAAAAATCAGAAATTACAACTGCATATTTAAAATTTTATGAATGGGCTAGTAGTGGTGGAATTAATTATTCCGATTGGTATTTAAATCATTCTGGTTATAGAAATTCAAATAATATCTATTCGAATAATTAATGTTATAAATATTTCAACAATTTTTTTCGAGCAATAGGATTGGAATAATAATCGATTTTATTCTGAGATAACTCCAGATCCAATTAATTCATCCCCATCATACCATGACGCAAATTGTCCAGCTGTGATCCCTCTTTGTGACTCGTCGAATAGCATATAGTAACCCTTCTCTTTACGAATTAACTTTCCTTTTTGTAGGGGTTGTCGGTAACGAATTCTCAATTGATAAGACCTTTCTTCATCCATCTTCATTTCTAAATCTGGACGAATCCAATGGGTTTCTTCGTTGGCAATAAATAAAGCCTTACGGTATAAACCAGGATGGCTTTGTCCTTGGCCAGTATAAATAAGATTATGCTTGATATCCGTAGAAATAATAAATAAAGGTTCTGTTTTCCCCCCTACATTTAATCCTTTTCGTTGGCCAATTGTATAATAATGTGCACCATTATGTTCTCCAACTACAAAACCATCTAAGGCTATATATTTTTGGGCTTTGGCTAGAGATTCTAAATCGTCTTTTGGGGCAATAGTTTTATAAAAATCTTTATCAATTTCTATGATATTCCCTTTTTTTTGTTTTAATTTTTGTTGTAAGAATACAGGTAAATCGACTTTCCCAACAAAGCAAATACCTTGAGAATCTTTTTTATCAGCAGTTGCAAGTTCTACTTTTGCTGCTAGCTTACGAAGGTCTGGTTTTAGCATATCTCCAATAGGAAACATAGCCTTTGACAGTTGCTTTTGTGAGAGTTGGCAAAGAAAATAGCTTTGATCTTTATTTGGATCTACACCTGCCAAAAGTCTGTAAATTTCGTTTCCATCTTTTACGATGGTTTCTTTTCTAGCATAGTGACCTGTGGCAACAAAATCAGCTCCTAGCTTTTCTGCAGCATCAATAAAAATATCAAACTTTATTTCTCTATTACAAAGTACGTCTGGGTTCGGTGTCCTCCCTTTTTCGTATTCGGCAAACATATAATCGACTACACGTTTTTTATAATCGACACTTAAGTCTACAACATCGAAAGGAATGTCTAATTTTCGGGCTACTAATTGTGCGAAAATTAAATCATCGTTTTGTGGGCAATCTCCTTCAAGAACGCCTATGGTTTCGTGCCAATTTTGCATAAATAGGGCAGAAACTTTATAGCCTTGTTGTTTTAGTACATAAGCGGCAACGCTAGAGTCTACTCCACCCGATAAACCGACGACGACATGTATATTTGAATTATCAGACATTTGTATTCTAATTTAATCTTTCTTGAATGGCTTCTTTGGTATGTTCCGCCAAAGTGAAATAGGTTTGACCTGTTGGTGAAATTGGTTTTAGAAATTCGATAGAGACTTTCTTAAATGGTTTTGGAAAGTGACTTCCTTTAGGAAGAATATCAAAAGCACCATTAATGGCTACGGGGACAATAGGAACGTTTAATTCCTTACTAATAATGGCAAAAGTTTTCTTAAAATCGCCTAATTTCCCATTTAGAGATCTAGTTCCTTCAGGGAAAATGACAATGTTTTTATTTTGTTTAAGAGCTTCTGCCAATGCTTGTATCGATAATTTTAAGTCTTGGTTAACATCAACAATAATCATATTATTATTATTGGCAAATTTACGTAACCAGTTTTTTTGAACATGCTTTGCTTTTGTATAAAAAAATGAATTTCGTAATAATTCATATTTAAGACCTGTTGCTACAAAAACACCATCGAAAAAACTTTGGTGATTGGGAGTAATGATACATGGAGAATGGGGAATGTTTTTAGCTCCTTTTATTGTAAATCTGAAATATATTTTGAAGAAAACCTTGAATATTTTCACAATAAACCAAAATGATATTCTCGATTTGGGGAGTTTTATATTAACGGTTTCTTTAATAATATCGTTCCAATTAATTTTTTCTAAATTAATTTTGGTTTTCATTTTGTCGACGAATAAACTTAGTTTTTTTACTGTTTCGTGGTCGGCAATTCTTTCAGCATTAATTTTTACACCAAATGTGTTTTCTATATATACTTGTAAACTGACTTTATCTAGTGAGTCAAGCCCTAAATCAATTTCTATATGATCGTCTGGGAAAACTTCGATACCTTTATCTTCCTCAATATGTCCTTTTATCAACTGGTATTCTTCCGAATTAAAATTGTTCTTTTTGTGCTCTTTTTTTTCAGCAGATTGCTTCATGCTCTCAGCCAATTTAAAACGCTGAACCTTTCCTAGTCTAGTTTTGGGAAGTTCTTCGTATAATATATGAAGTTTCAGAATCTTTTTGTATGAAGATGTGGTTTGATTGTAAACATCGATACCATCTTTTTTTATTTCACCTTCAATATTTTCTATTCCTAATTCACGTGCTTTAACACGGTCTGGGACTATGGCTACTTGTAGAATGTCGTCTTTCTCGAAAACAGCAAGTTCTTGGATATATGGAATTAAATTTTCAAGTTGAAATTCTATTTCGATTGGATTTACATTCTTTCCATTCGATAAAATAATAATCTCTTTTTTTCGGCCAGTAATAAATAGAAAACCATTTTTATCTAAATGGCCGATGTCGCCAGTATATAACCATCCATCTTTCAGGACTTCTGCTGTTTCATTTGGGCGTTTATAATAGCCTTGCATTACATTTTTACCTCTAGCTACAATTTCTTCGTCACGTATTTCAATTTCGCAACCAGGAAGTGCCTCACCTGCAGAACCAATTTTTACTCTTCCTGGACGAGTGAAAGTTATCATGGGGGCGGCTTCAGTCATTCCAAATCCTTCAAGTATTTCGAAACCTAAAATTTGGTAATCTCTAGCAACAATAGGATCTAAAGCCGCACCTCCAGAAATCATAAATTTAACATGACCTCCAAACTTTTTATGGACGGTTTTAAAGATAAATCTTGAAAAGCCATAAGAATGCATAGAACTTGCTATTGCAAATAATGCTCTTGCTATTTTGCTGGCGTTAATTTTGTCTTTAATACCTTTTCTTATAGCAGAGTATAGTCTTGGGACTCCGATAATGATTGTTATTTTATTATCTTTTAAAGTAGAAATAATATCTTCTGACGCCATAGAGGGTGATATAGCAACCATTCCACCAACCGAAATAGGAGCGACAAAAGAACCAATCAATGGGAAAACATGATGTAAAGGTAGAAGTATCATAACTCTTTGGTAGGCATCGTATATTTTTACACCTTCCGAAACACCGTATATATTGGCTTGGATATTTTCGTACGATAACAATACACCCTTTGGTGAACCTGTTGTTCCAGATGTGTAAATAATAATGGCTGTTTCTTCTAATTTAGCTTCTCTTAATGCCTGAGTGTTATTCTCAACTTTTTTATTTTCGTATTGATCAATATCTATCAATTGAGGCTGATAATCGAGTGTATTAATAGCTTTTTTTAGATTTTCTAAATTTTCATTTGAATAAAAAATTACCTTTGGTTGGCTATCTTCTAAGATATAGGCAATTTCTTTTGGAGTAGATAAAAAATCTATAGGTAAAGCAATTCCTGAATTGTGCCAAATAGAATGAAAAGCATAGAGCCATGCGGGTCTGTTTTCTGAGAAGATGACAACTTTATCTTCTTTTTCTATTTGATATAAATTTGAAAATTGATGAACTTTAGATATTAAATGAGCATAAGAAATGCTTTCGTTTTTATATTGTATAGCGATTCCTTCTTTAAACTTTAGAAACATAAATGGCGTATTATTATTTTTTACAAAGATAAGGTTTTATGAATTAACAACGAAAAATTCATAATTGACTATTTTAAGTTGTACTTATTTAATGTAATATCAATTAATCGTAATTATTTATTTCGTTAACCTGCTTCTATGTAGGTAGATATGGATTATTGCTGTATCGCTTTGACTCCGTATGGTTACTAGAATAGTAATTTGTAGTGCTAATAATTAATACTGTTAATCTAAGTTATTAGATTTCCAACGTAAGTTTCTGTTATAAGCAAAAACGGCTAACAAAAAGATGACTGTGAGGGTGTAATATACAAACATTGGTATTGGAACAGGATCCCCTTTGGCATATGAATGTAATCCAGATAAATAATAATTGACACCAAAATAGGTCATCATAACAGTACTGTAACTGATTAAGGATGCCACATTAAAAGTGTAGATACTTTTTAGTTTTGGAATAAATCGCATATGTAATACAAAAGCATAAATTAGCATAGTGATTAATGCCCAAGTCTCCTTGGAGTCCCATCCCCAATATCTACCCCAAGATTCGTTAGCCCAGACTCCTCCAAGAAATGTTCCTATAGATAATAAAAATAAACCTGCAATTAAAGTCATTTCATTGATGTAAGTAAGTTGTATTATTTTATTTCCTAATCGTTCTTTATTACTTTCTTTTTGTAAACTCATAATTAATAAGTTGACAAATCCTAAAAGTGCGCCAAGAGCCAGAAAACCATAACTAGCAGTTATTACAGCAACATGAATGGTTAGCCAATATGATTGTAATACAGGTACTAAATTGGTGATTTCTGGATCAATCCAACTTAGGTGAGCCACTAATAATATCATTCCGGAGAGGACTGTTGTTGCGGCAAGTGCAATTTTAGAATTTTTGGTAAAGATTAAACCTGAAAGCATGGTCGCCCAAGAAATATAAATCATACTTTCGTAACCATTGCTCCATGGGGCATGCCCAGAAATGTACCAGCGCAATCCTAAGGCAAATGTTTGAAATCCAAAAGCAATTATTATTAATCCTACAAAGCCATAAATTAGATATCGAAGTTTTAGATTTTCAAATAATAATTTTACAAATAATAGAATTAAGAAGATAAGTCCTATTGTAAAATAGAATTCGAATAAATGTCGAAAAATTGCAGACTTATTATAGAAAATTTCAGCGTCTCGTTTAGAGTCAGAAATGATTACATCGGCTCCCGATTTCTTTTGATACATTTTGATGTAATTTAAGCTAGAATCAGCTTTAGACCAATCGTTGGTCTCTAGTCCTTTTTTTATATTTTGCATGTACAATTTATAGACATTGTATACAAAAACAGAATCGGCACCTTTAAAAATCTTTTTGCCTTCGTTTAGATTATGCCACTTGTTATTGGGGGCATTTTTTAGCGGAAAGATATTTAATAAGTCGTTATTAAGAACCATATACAATACATTTACTTTTTCGTCTAGTTTGATAATGGATTTATCGTATTTGCTTTGTTTACCAGGTGACTTAGCATAGGCTTCGGCGACTTCTTTTTGTAAAATATATTGATTCTGATTGTCGAACAAATCAGCCAAGGCAATATATCCGTCAGATATTTTTAAGCGTTTGATAATGTCAGGATTGCTAATTTTAATAATGGGTTCACTAGCCCATTGTTGTGCAGAAAATATCATTCCCAAGAAAACTTGATCGGCATTTAAGTTTTTGTATGTACTACGTCTCGATATTTTTAATAATATTTCATTAGCTAATGTATTGACAGGCTTAATTCTACCTCCTTTATCTTGAACCAAGAGTTGCCCGAATTTAGCAGCATGCTCTTTGTTTATTTGTGGAATATTATTTTCTGATTGAGCATTGCTTGAAAGAGATACAAGACTTAATAAGCCGATTAATATTAAACTTATTGCTGATTTTGAAGATAATTCTTTAACTTTTTTGTTTAGCTTTCTAAATCTAGAATTCTTATTGAAAATATTTAAGAACATGCCTATTGCTAAAAGTAAGTAGCCTAAATAAGTAATTATTGTTCCCGCATAATCTTTATTTACCGATAAAATGGTTCCATGTTCATCGGGGTCGTAAGAGGATTGATAAAAACGAATGCCATTGTGAGAAAGTACATTGTTCATGTAAATTTTGTATTTTTCGTTGATGTTTTTTTTATCATCTTTTAGGGTAATATAACTCTCGTAAGAAGCGGGGCTCATAGAACCTGGGTAACGTTCCATTTTAAATTTATTTAAAGTTAAACTAAAAGGAAGTTCTTTAGAGTTTGAACCGTATGAAACTTTATAATTTAATCTATTTAAATTAAACTCAATATCTTGTCCTTTGTATGTGCTTTTCCCAAAAACGTAAATGTTTTTACTCTCACTTCCATCGGTAAGTTTTAATTGCAGAGCATCTAGAGGAAATTGATTTTTGTCTTTTTGTGTTTCGACTATGGTCGTAGATTTTGCATAAATATTGCTAACAACCATATTGTAAATACTCCAGTTGTAGAGTTTCATTTCTTGTAGAGGTACCATTTGATTAGCCAAATACCTTTTTACTATAGTATCGGTCATATTCTGAACAATTATCGGTAAATTATTAAGAATAAATAATCCAGAATCAGTATTTAAGAAATTGACTGCGTTATCCTTAATTTGATTTGTGAAATTGAATGTTTGATGGCTAAATGTTTTGTATTCCCCCTCTTTAATATATACATCTTCACGATTTTTAGTTCCTGCAATTGCAAAAGCAATAATATATTTCCCTGTATCGGACTTAACGATCGATTCTGCTGCGTTTGGGATGAAATTTGTAACTTTGATATTGATATTTCGATTATCGAATTTTATATCTTCATCGAGTTTAGCACCAGAGATTTTGTTAAAATTAACGGGTAAGGACCATTCGTATTTTAAATTGTTATTATCTACAGAAACATTTAGGTAAGTGTCGTAGGTGATAATTGAATTTGAAGTTTCACCCTCTCGTATGTGCATAATACCTTCGTACGACATAAAACGGGTAATTGCAGCTCCAATAATGATGATGATAAAAGCTAAATGGAAAATAAAAGTAGTTAATTTCTTTACTTGATACATCTTGAATTTAATAAAAACAGCCACCATATTGAGGATTAATATTAAATGCAATAGATTAAACCAGCCCGATTTATAGACCAACCAATTTGCGGCTGAAGTACCAAAATCATTTTCTGTGAATGTGGCAATAGCAACCGCTATAGCATAAGTAAGAAGTAAAAAAGCTCCTAGTTTTACAGAACTAAAAAAATTATATATTTGATTCATTTGATATTTTTTTGTGATTCACAAATCTAAGGAAATCTTTTGTGAATAAAAGTGAGATTTATCAATAATATAATTCAATTTAATCTTGATATTATTTGTTGATTATTAATGGCAAAATGTATAAAAGGTCATTGAAAAATGTATTATTTTTGCTGAAATTATAAATAAATATTCAGTTTAGTCTGAAATAAAATTTTACATATGAAGTTTTTTGTAGATACTGCTAATTTAGCACAAATTAAAGACGCTCAAGCATTAGGCGTATTAGATGGTGTGACAACTAATCCATCTTTAATGGCAAAAGAAGGAATTAAAGGTCATGATGCCATCATCAAACATTACATGGATATTTGCGATATTGTTGATGGCGATGTGAGTGCCGAAGTTTTATCTACCGAATACGAAGGGATGATAAAAGAAGGAGAGGAGTTAGCAGCTTTACATAAGCAAATTGTAGTTAAGGTTCCAGCAACTAAAGCAGGTATTAAAGCTGTGAAATACCTAACAGCAAAAAAGATTAAAACCAATTGTACCTTAGTGTTTTCTGCTGGTCAAGCCTTATTGGCGGCAAAAGCTGGAGCAACTTATGTATCCCCTTTTATTGGTCGCTTAGATGATAATTCAGTGGACGGAATTGCTTTAATAGAGCAAATTGTTGATATGTTTAATTATTACGATTTCGAAACTCAAGTTTTAGCAGCTTCGATTCGCCACACTATGCATATTATTCAATGTGTTGAAGTAGGTGCCGATGTTGCAACCTGTCCACTTTCTGCTATCGAAGGATTATTGAAACACCCTTTAACAGATATTGGTTTAGCACAATTTGTGAAAGATTCACAAAGAATGGCTTAATATAAAAGTATTTCTAAAATTCTGTTAGCTTTTTGTAAGTTAGCAGAATTTTTTATTTAATTTAGATGATATGATAATCAAGGTCTATTCTGATAACCCAAACTCAAAAGTAATTGCACAAATAGCTGATGTGATTGCCGATGGAGGTGTCGTAGTTTATCCTACAGATACAGTTTATAGCTTTGGTTGTAGTATTTGTCACCCAAAAGCAATTGAGCGTATTGCTCATATTAAGAAAGTAGATGCCAAGAAATATAAATTTTCTATAATCTTCGATTCAATATCGCATATTACTCATTATACAAAAGCGGTTAATAATAAAGTTTTTAAGCTTTTAAAGAAAAATTTACCAGGTGCATTTACCTTTATTTTAGAATCGAATAATGAACTACCTAAATTCTTTAGAAAGAATAGTAAAACGATTGGTGTAAGAATTCCTGATAATAATATTCCTTTAGAGATTGTAAAGCTTTTAGGAGAACCTATTATTTCGACTTCTGTTTACGATGAAGATGAAGTCATAGAATATACTACTGACCCAGAATTAATACACGAGAAATATGGCGAGCTTATAGATTTGGTTGTTGATGGTGGATATGGTAAAATTGATGCTTCTACAATTGTAGATTGTACCAACAATGAAATCGAAATTCTTCGTCAAGGCGTAGGAGAACTGCAAGAATAAATGCTGCAATATATATTAAAAAAAATATTATATTCAATTGTTGTTTTTTTAGGTGTTGTTACTGTAATATTTTTTCTCTTTAACATTCTTCCAGGAGATTCTTCTAGAATGCTTATGGGACAACGTAGCGATTTGCAGTCGCTTCAGGCAATACGGGTAGAGTTAGGTTTAGATCAGTCTTTTATTAATCGTTATTTTAAATATTTAGACGATTTATCTCCGATTTCGATTTATTCAAAAAACAAGGAAAGCTATTTTTATTATAACCCAGAAAATTATAAAAAAAGCAAACCGCTCTTTGGTACAGAAAATGATATTTTTGTTATTAAAAGGCCTTATCTACAAAGATCTTTTCAGTCTAAAAAGGAAGTCTTACAGATTCTATCCGAGACCGTCCTCAATACTTTTTTATTAGCGTTAGCATCCATTGTTTTTGCTTCTATCTTGGGGATTGTATTAGGTATTTTTTCAGCCTTATATAAGAATACATTTTACGATAAATTAGTTTTAGTGATGACTTCTTTTGGGATGTCTTTACCTTCGTTTTTTGCTGCAATATTGATTGGTTGGCTTTTTGCCTTTAAATTATCGGATTATACACATTTAAATTTGACAGGAAATTTATATCAACTAGATGATTACGGGGAGCAACTAACACTTCAATGGAAGAATCTTATTCTTCCAGCGTTAACATTAGGAATTAGGCCTTTGTCTGTTGTGTTGCAGCTGACTAGAAATTCGATGTTAGATGTTTTAAGTCAAGATTATATTCGAACAGCAAAGGCAAAAGGACTTTCTCCATATAAAGTCATTCGTAAACACGCCTTAAAAAACTCGTTAAATCCAGTTATAACATCTATTTCAGGATGGTTGGCAAGTATGATGGCTGGTGTTGTTTTTGTAGAATTTATTTTTGGTTGGAAAGGTTTAGGTTTTGTAATCGTAGAAGGTGTAAATAATTATGATATTCCTGTGGTAATGGGCGTTGTATTATTAATTTCAATAATTTTTGTATTTATCACATTATTAGTCGATTTAGTCTACTTATTCTTAGATCCTCGTGTAAAGTTGTAAAATAATCTCTTTAGTAAAGCCGATTAGTGTGTGAAATCGTTGCATTTTTGCGCAGTTATTGGTATATTTGTTAAAAACACGATTAATTGTATTGAACGAAACTGTATGTTATCAAGAAACACATTATTTTTTGTCTTTCTAGCTGCTAGTATTTTTATACTAAGTAGTTGTTCCCAATCTTGTAAATGTAAGGAGCTGGAGTCTGTAGACGGGGTCTTTTATAAAAAGGACTCTAAAAGTCTATATACAGGAACTTGTACTTCTAAAATATATGGAATAACTAAGATTCAGAATTTTAAAGATGGTAAATTAAATGGTAAATTAGAATCTAAAAATGAAAATGGAAAATTATCTTCGTTTACGAGTTATAGAGATGGTGTGAAAGAGGGGTGGAGTGTGAGTTTTTATCCAGATGGTACTAAAGAAAAAGAGGATAAATATCTTGAAGATAAAAAGAATGGTATTAGTAGAACATGGTACCCTTCGGGTGAAGTAAAATCGGAAGGAAAGTATCATAAAGGTGATAGGGATGGTATACATACAGAATGGTTTGAGAATGGAGTAAAACATCGTGAAATGTCTTACTTTCAAGGTGCAAAGCACGGTATATGGATTGTTTGGTATGAAAATGGGAAGACAAAAACTAAGGGCAAATATGTAAATGGTAATAAAGAAGGTCAGTGGACAACATGGTATGAAAGTGGGGGATTGAAGGAAGAGCAAGTATATAATGATGGTTTAGCCGATGGGGAATGGAAAATTTGGTTTGAAAATGGAACGTTAAATGAAAAAGGAGTTTATAATAAAGGTCATAAAGAGGGAGAATGGGATACATGGTATTCATCTGGACAATTAAAGTCTAAATATGAATATAAATCTGATGTGTTAGCAGGGATTTTTTCTACATGGTATGAAAATGGGACTTTATGGGAGACTGGCCAATTTGCTGATAATGAAAAAAGTGGAAGATGTTCTACATACTATGATAATGGTCGAAAAGAATCCATAGCTAATTATAGCCATGGTGTATTTGATGGGAAAGTAATTATTTGGCTAACTTCAGGTGAGAAAGAAGTTCAAATTTTTAAAGAAGGAGAAAAGTTAAATACGAAAATAGAGCCTGTCTTTTAATTCTATTTGTGAATATATTATCATATACAGGTATTGAGTACATAATTCTTATACGTCTCTACTATTTATTCTTTTTTATATTAATATTTTTTTGTTGTAATAAGTATTATATCTTACAAATGTAAACTTCTAGAAAATAGAGTATGAAAAAAATAGCACTTATATTTGACTTTGATGAAACTTTAGTAGAAGAAAGTACATCGGCTTACCTTTCCTCTTTTCATATTGATATTGATAAATTTTGGCAGCAAACTGTAAATTCTCTTATTCAGCAAGATTGGGATCCCGTTCCTGCTTATATGTTTAAGATGATTGAGGCTTCAATGTCAAAAAATATGACAAAGTCTAGTTTGCAAGATTTTGCTAAAACATTAACTTATAAAAATGGTGTTTTAGAATTGTTTTCTGAGTTAAGAAATCATGTTTCAAAATTATCATATGATGTAGAAATAGAATTTTATATTATTAGTAGTGGGATAGGCGAGATTATTAGAAATACAGAAATAGCACATCATTTTAAAGATATTTGGGCTAGTGATTTTGAATATGATAGTAACGAACAGATCGTTTTTCCAAAAAAGATATTAAGCTTTACTGATAAAACAAGATATATTTTTCAAATATCTAAAGGTATGGTCGGTAATTCGTTTCGTTCTAAACCGTATATTGTCAACGAAAAATACGATTCTAAGGAGTATGTTATTCCATTTAAGAACATGATCTATATAGGAGATGGATTAACAGATGTACCATGTTTTTCGTTGTTGAAGAAACAGAAAGGAACTGCAATTGCAGTATACGATGCTCAGAATACACAGGCATATGGGAAAGCATGGAACTTTATTAAAGAAGAACGTGTTTCTAACTTGCACACAGCCAATTATGAGAAAGGGTCAGATTTATTTAATTCTATAGTTATGGCAATCGATTCAATTGCAAATAACTAAAGAGAATCGATTAATCGTTCCAATTGCATACCTCTGGAACCTTTAATAAGAATTAACGATTGGCTAATTTTTATTATTTGACTAGAATTCAGAACTTGATTAAGTTGTCGGTATTTTGTTATTAGGGGAGATGAAATATTTGTTTTCCAGAATGCTTCACCAATTAATATTGAGTTGAGATTAGAATCACGAATTAGCTCAACTATTTTTTGATGCTGTTCTTGAGAGGAAGATCCTAATTCAAACATATCGCCTAGAATTAATATTTTATTAGAATGTTTGATATTACGGAAATTTTGAATAGCATTTTCTACACTTGTTGGATTAGCATTATAGGCGTCTAAGATTAGTTCGTTACGGGATGTCTTTTTTAATTGAGAGCGATTATTGTTAGGCGTGTAATCTTCAAGCGCACTTACAATTTGTTTTATGTTTACGTTAAAATAGTTCGAAATACTTATGGCTGCTAGAATATTTGTTTGGTTGTATAACCCAATCATTTTAGTTCTAATAGATATAGGTTCTCCTTTATAGCCAGATATATTTACTAACTTGAACCTGAGTAACGAATCTTTTACATTCCCAAATCCATAATTATTAATGCTTGAATTGGAACAAGAATATTCGATAAATTTATACTTACGACCTAAGTAATCAATAATATTTTCGTTTTCAGTTAAAAGGAAATTAATTCCGGAATTGTTTTGAACAGATTTATATAAATACGATTTTGTTTTAATAATATTTTTAATAGAACCAAAACCTTCGAGATGAGCTATCCCTGTATTTGTAACGAGTCCAATTGTTGGGTTACAGATTTTACATAAGTCCTTTATTTCACCATTATGATTAGCTCCCATCTCAATAATAGCCATTTCATGTTGTTCAGTTATTTTTAGTAAGGTTAGGGGTACTCCAATATGATTATTAAAGTTTCCTTCGGTAGCAAGTACATTGTATTTTTTAGATAATACAATGTGTAGTAGTTCTTTGGTTGTTGTTTTCCCATTTGTCCCAGTAATTCCAATTATAGGAATACTAAGTTGATTTCTGTGAAAATTAGCCAACTTTTGTAAACAGTCTAATACATTATCCACTTTAATAATTGACTCATTGTCATTATCAATTTCTTGGTCAACAATAGCATATTTGGCGCCCTTTTTAAGAGCTTGTAGAGCATATTCGTTTCCATTAAAGTTATCTCCTTTAAGAGCAAAGAATAATGAATTTGGTTCAAGTTTTCGAGAATCTGTAACAACTGTAGGAAACTCTTTATATAACTGATAAATTGCTTGTATGTTCATTTTTAAATAATGAATTAACTAAAAAAAACTCCCAGCTTAAAATAAACTGAGAGTTGAAATATTATTCCATTGAAACTGGACCACCTACTCGATCCATAGCGCATCTAAATCCTAAATCGTCTCTAGACATTTCTTCAGGCCAGAAGCGTCTGTTACCAGGAGATAACCAATAAGCTCTGTCTCTCCAACCTCCACCTTTAAAAACTCTAGATCTATTATTTACTAAAGACTGTTGATCATCTCTACCTCTATATCTATCAACTTTATCTGTAGCTTGATCTTTCTTAGTTCCTTGTTTATTTTTATCACCTTGATAATACATTCTTGTAGAATTTGTATTGTCTTTAGACGCATCATCAGAACGGAATTCTGTACTAGATTCATAGTCTCCGTCTTCGTAATTTATATTATCTGCGGTATTGTAGTTTCTACGGTCAAAAGATTCCCAGTCAGTAACATCTCTATATTGAATTTTACCTAAACTATCTTTTTCTGCAATTAAACCTTCTTCATCTCTAACTTGAGTTTGAAAAACATTACCTCTAAAAGGTCTGAATTCGTCCATATCCTCGTAAGATCCCTTACGATATACATCCATAACCCATTCATTTACATTTCCAGCCATTGCATATAAACCATAAGCATTTGGCCAATAAAAGTTTACTGGAGCAGTTGGTGCATTAGCATCATTTAAGGCTCCTGCAACTCCCATATAATCTCCTTTACCTCTTACTGCATTAGCTCGAATTCTACCAACATCATCAGCATCAAATCCACTTCTGTCATCTACTCTAATATAGTGACCATTCCATGGATATATTTTTTGACTAAATATTCTTTCTTCAGCCATCATATTTCCTATAAGAGCATAAGCTGCAAATTCCCATTCTGCTTCAGTTGGAAGTCTATATTTAGGGAGAATAATACCATCTTCCATTCTAACTTTTCTATAGTCAGCATTTGGCGATAAATCTTCTAATTGGTCTCTAACCATACCTTCGTACTGTCCTGACAAGTATGCCTCTGTATTGAAATTTTCTTCACCCGACTGACTAGATGGATCCATATAAAGAAGTCCTTCTCTAACCATTATCATTTCGTTAACTCGATCAGTTCTCCATGCGCAATAATCATTAGCTTGCAGCCAGTTTACCCCAACAACAGGATAACTCTTGTATGCAGGATGTCTGAAATAGTAATCTACATAAGGTGTGTTGTAGCCTAATTTTTTTCTCCATACTAAAGTATCTGGCAAAGCTGCTGAATAAACTTCTGGATAATCGATAAATACTCTTTGTAACCAATAAAGATACTCTCTGTAATCAATATTTCTGACTTCAAATTGGTCGAGGTAGAAAGAAGGAACGGTTACACGTCTTGGGAAATTATTCCATTCGAATAAAACATCTTGTTCTTTTCTACCCATTGAAAATGTACCGCCTTGAATAAGGACTAATCCAGGACCTGTTTCTTGCTCCCAATAATCAACATTTTCGAAACCTCCATTGTCAGGGTCGTTATAATTCCAACCAGTAGAATTAGAAGTATCTGTTACACACGAAACCGTAGTAAAAAATGTTCCTATTGTTGCAAAAAATAAAATTTTGGTGATTGTGTTCATAATATAATATCTAAAATAATATTTTAATTCTTGTTGATAATCTTTATAATAACTAGAATGAAGGGCAACTTATTGCTCTAAATTTACGTTTTTTACTTTTGCAATTAAAAGTATAGCCAATCGAAATCTCATGAGAGCCTAGAGTTGCATTCCTTAATCGAGAAACTGTTAGGTCATAACTATACGAAAATCTAAATTGATCTTGAATAAATCCAAGCATCATAATAAATGAATCGTACTGGAATTTGAAGTTTTGTCTAAACCAAAAACCTCCTACAATAGATTTTCTGTTAAAATAGAGTCCATAATTAAATTGTTCAAAATCTCTTTGTCTTTGATAGATGACATTTGGAGAGATATATAATTCTCCTTTTTTGAATCCACGCATTCTGATGGGAATTTTAGTTCCATAGTGTACTGTGAATTTTCTTGGTAAAACGGCATCACTGTTTTCTCTATAAGATTCAGGTGGTTCTGTAATGTGATGAACTGCAAATCCGAAATAATGACTCCCCGTATATCCTAAAACACCTAAAGAGAAATCGAAATAACCTTTAGTGAAATCGGTGGGAACGTATTCTTCTTGTGTTGGATATATAGCTCCGTATAAGGGATGAATCATATCTGGAAAGGTGAAATTCCAATCCATTTGTTTGTAAATATAAGATGCTTGAAATCCTCCTTTAATATAAAATTTTCTGTTAATTCGGAAAGTGTATGCGTACATTAAATTAAAATAGCTTGTATTAATTGCCCCATCTCCTTGGGCATCTTGCATAACATTTAAGCCGACGCCTCCTTCAAGCCAATCGACGTGTTGGTCGTATGATGCACTATATGTTACGTATGTAGAGCCTAATGCGGGCCATTGATTCCTGTAATTGAGTGAGGCTCTTGGGCATTTATCAGATCCTGCAAAGGCAGGATTAAGGTATAAAGGATTGGCATAAAATTGAGAAAACTGAGGGTCTTGAGCCTTAGCAATTTGGTTAATGCCAAACAGGATGAATAAAAATACAGTTAGTCGTGTAGCCATATAAGTTTTTTTAATCGTATTCGATTTACAATATTACAAAAATAATTTCAAATAATGCAATTACAATAATAGTATAAATTATTCGTTTTAGAAAGAAATTGTTTTGCTTTTGTTCAATAGTACTTACTTTTGAGGCTTATTAAATAAATATTATATACTTAGTTTAAACGAAAAATTAAATAGCTTTATTGCTTTTTTGATTTTGATTAAAACAGATTACAATGAAAATAAGAATAATTATATTTTTACTATTGATTAGTAAGATTCTTCTTTCTCAAAATATTACCTTTGAACATATTTCATGGAATCTCCCCTATGAAGAGGGCGGTAATGTTTTTTTATCTTTCGATGATGCTAATTATAATGAAAATTATTTACCTGTTTTCGTTAAAAAAATCAAGGTTAATGAGACTCGTTACTCTGTAAGGTTAACCAATCAAAAATTTGTTCCATTAACGCAAACCGAAATTAAAGCAATTTCAAAAATAAATTTTTCAGAAGTTATTAATATTACTTCTAAAGTGTTTAAAAACAGAAAAATAAATTTTTTAAATATTGAGTTCGTACCATTAAGACTCAATCCTAAAACAAATTTGGTAGAAAAATTATCGTCTTTTGAGATAAGTTATTCCCCTATAAAGGAGAATAAATCTGTTTCTAAATTAACAAATAATGTTAATTCTTCGGAAATGGGTTCAGGCGAATGGGCGAAGATAGGGGTGGTAAAGTCAGGTGTTTATAAGATATCTTATAATCAAATGAAGAATCTAGGGATTTCAGAACCGTCAAGCCCTAGGATATTTGGTTATGGAGGTCAAGTAATGCCTGAATTCAACGGTGATCAAATGTTTGATGATATGAATGAGTTGTCTATCGAAGTTGTTAAAGGTGCAGATAGTGTTTTTGGAGAAGGAGACTATGTTTTGTTTTATGCCGAAGGACCTCGAACTTGGTATTATGATGAACGTTACGATCAATTTCGTCATTTGCAAAATAATTATTCGGATACCATATTTTATTTTCTGAGTTGCAGTATAGGAACAACAAAAGAGATTCAGAAGATGAATCAAAGTACAGATAATGCGACTGATGTTAATGTGTATTTAGATAAAGTGGTTCAAGAAAAAGATGAGGTTAATTTATTGCGTAGTGGTAAATTATGGCTAGGCGAAGAGTTCAATACCGTTAACGAATCTTATAATTATACGTTTAATATTTCTAATCTAGTTAAAGACTCGTTGGTTAGGTTACATACATTTGGAGCGGCTCGTTGTGGGGTACATTCATATTTTAGTGTGAAATACGGAAATACCGAAGTTCAATCTGTCTGGTTACCAAAAGTCGATTTGTCATCATCTACTGGTTATTACGTAAGGGAAGGCAGTAGTTTTAGTACTTTTCATGCTAATTCGTCTAATATTTTATTGTCTGTAAATTACGATCAATATTCTACAAGTAATGCTTGGCTAAATTATATTTGCATCAATGCTGTCAGAAATTTAAGTATTACTACTGGTCAGCTTAATTTTACTAATGTTTATTTTAATAGTGAAGCCAATCGGTATCAAATATCTAATACGAGTAACTCAAGTCAAGTTTGGAATGTTAGCGATTTTTCAAATCCGTATTTAATAAATAGTGATTATTTAAACTCTGTTGTCTCATTCAAAGAAGACGCCTCTGAGATAAAAACTTATGCTGTTTTTCAGCCTTCAACAGCCTATTCGGTAGCG